>JAJZTU010000372.1 GCA_021848765.1 Bacillota bacterium | reverse complement strand
ATTCTGCTGCGTACCTGCGCTAAGACCTGCTAAGGCACAAGCCATGAGTTCCTTAACCGGCAGATAGCCCCTCCCTGGGCAAAATGTGTGGGAAATGTACCGGGTCTAAGGTTTTACCCTGCGTCCCCTTCCGGCTTTTCGGCCTTGCTTCGCAGCATCCTGAGCAGGGCCATTCCTGCCTTTTCTAGTAACACCCTGGCTAGTCTTACCTTGGGCAGGCTTGGGTTTGATCAGGCAGTGTTTCCCATAGCCGATTAGATCCTCCCGGCCGGCCAGGATTAGGGCTTCATGGACCAGGTCGTAATTTTTGGGGTTCCGGTACTGCAAGAGGGCCCGTTGCATGGCTTTTTCCTTGGGAGTCCTGGGGACGTGAAGCTTTTCCATCGTCCTGGGGTCCAGTCCGGTATAGAACATGCACGTGGAGAGGCTTCCGGGGGTTGGGATGAAGTCCTGTACCTGCTCCGGGTTATAACCCATGTCCCTGATGTATTCGGCCAGTTCTACGGCATCCCGGAGGGTGCTGCCGGGGTGGCTGGACATAAAATAGGGAACCAGATATTGCTGCTTGGCAATTTCCTTGTTAATGGACTTGTAGCGTTCTACGAAACGGTCAAAGACTTTCCTGCCCGGCTTGCCCATGCGGGCCAATACCCTGGGGGAAACATGCTCCGGGGCTACCTTGAGTTGGCCGCTGATGTGGTGTTGGCACAACTCCCGCAGGAATTCCTCCGACTTGTCGGCAAGCAGGTAATCATACCTGATTCCGGAGCGGACGAATACCTTTTTTACCCTGGGAATCTGCCGGAGTTTTCGCAAGAGGGACACATAGTCCCGGTGGTCAACCTCAATATTGGGGCACGGTTCCGGGTAGAGACACTGCTTGTCCCTGCAAGCCCCGCGGGTTAGCTGTTTTTTGCAGGCCGGATTTCTGAAATTAGCTGTAGGCCCTCCGACATCATGGATGTAGCCTTTGAAATTAGGCAGCCAGACTATCTGGTTGGCTTCCGCCATTAAGGATTGGTGGCTGCGGGACTGAATTATTCTTCCTTGATGGAAGGTCAGGGCACAGAAGGAACAGGAACCAAAACAGCCGCGCTGGCTGGTTAGACTGAATTCCACTTCTTCTATGGCCGGCACTCCACCGGCATCACTATAAATGGGGTGATAGGTGCGCCGGTAGGGCAAGGAGTAAACTGCGTCCAGCTCCTTTTGGCTTAAAGGCAGGGCCGGCGGGTTCTGGACCAGATATTTGTCCCCATGGGGCTGGACAATGGGTTTGCCCCTGTAGGGGTCCTGTTCTTCGTATTGGGCCATAAAGGCCTGGGCATATTTTACCTTGTCCGCAGCTGCTTCCTCATAGCCGGGGATTATCCGGCAGCCTTGCAAACCATCCGGGGATTCCCGGAGATAGGCTGTGCCCCTGATGTCTGTAAGCTCCCCTACAGTCCGGCCCTGTTTCAGGGCATCTGCAATTTCCACAACCTGTCGTTCACCCATACCGTAAACCAGTAAATCGGCCTTGGAATCCACCAAAACAGACCGGCGCACTTTGTTGCTCCAGTAATCATAGTGGGCAAAACGCCGGAGACTGGCTTCAATGCCACCGATGATGACGGGCTTATCCTTAAAGGCCTCCCTGGCCCGCTGGGCATAGACCAGGGTGGCCCGGTCGGGCCGCAGGCCGGGCCGGCCGCCCGGGGAATAAGCATCCTTGTCCCTGGGTTTCTTGGCGGCAGTGTAGTGATTAACCATGGAGTCCAGGTTTCCTGCAGTGATGAGCACTGCTAACCTGGGCTTGCCCAAAGCCTTAAAATCCTCAGTACCCTGCCAATTGGGTTGAGCAATAATCCCCACCTTATAACCTTTGCTTTCCAGCAGCCGGCCGATAATGGCCGCACCAAAACTAGGATGGTCAACATAGGCATCCCCTGTTATCAGGAGTATATCCAGATAATGCCAGCCCCTCAGGTTCATATCCTCCCTGGAAACAGGCAAAAACTTGTGGCTGTCCACTATAGCACCTTCTCCCTCACCAAAAGGCTAAGTATTCAAAAGCTCAGATTTTACACAAACGTAAAAAAAAGGGCCTCGCGGACGAAGCCCTTAGGACCTCATTTTTAATTATAACACAAACTCCGGTAATCCATCCCTATTGCCCTTCTTCTACCTTCAGACTTTGTACACAACTTAAGGCATCCACATACCCTGCCCCCTCATCCGACCTCGAATGAGACAAGGGTTTGGCAGTCCCGGTAATTAATGCTTTGACTTGATCCGGTACTAATCGAGGGAAGGCTTGGAGAATCAGCGCTACTACTCCTGCGCAGAGCGGTGTGGCCATTGAGGTACCGGACATGCTCAGATAAGCCGTGCCCACCCTGTTCTTTTTCATCTGCTTATACAGGAGAGAACCCGGTGCAGCCAGAGAAATAATGTTTACCCCCGGAGCCACCACATCAGGCTTAGCTAACCCATCCACAGTAGGACCACGGCTGGAAAATTCAGCAATGATATCATCATTTTTCGGAACATTATTCTTGTCGTCTGTTGCGCCTACGGTAATGATAGTAGGGTCGATTCCGGGACTGCTGACGGTACCTTGCTC
>JAJZTU010000371.1 GCA_021848765.1 Bacillota bacterium | reverse complement strand
GGTAGCCCTGGCCACCTGACCACCCAGGTCATGGGCCATTAACTGCATACCATAGCAAATCCCCAGTATGGGAATCCCCAGCTCAAAAATCCCCGGATCGCACTTAGGAGCATTCTCCCCATAAACACTGGACGGCCCTCCGGAAAACACAATTCCCTTGGGCTGCATAGCCTTAAGCTTTTCCAGCGAAATGCTAAAGGGTAACATCTCACAATACACTTTACATTCCCGAATCCGCCGGGCGATGAGTTGGCTGTACTGTCCCCCAAAATCTAAAACTAGCACCAGTTCCGAATGTTGCATTGCTGTCTTTCCCCCTAGTCGAAAAATAAAAACGGGACCAGCGGCACGCTCTAAGCAAGCGCCCAGTCACTACTTAATATAGACATCCTTCTTAAGCACGGCTATGTAAGGCAGGTTACGAAAGCGTTCTGAATAGTCCAATCCATACCCCACCACAAACTCATCAGGAATCTCGAAACCCGTGTAATCAGCCTTTACCTCCACCTTGCGCCTGCTTGGCTTATCCAGTAGGCTACACAGCTTAAGACTGGCCGGATTGCGCGACCTCAGGTTTTCTACCAGGTAGTTTAAGGTCAGGCCGGTATCCACCACATCTTCCACTATCAGCACATGCCTTCCCTCGATGCTCTGGTCCAAGTCCTTGATAATCCTAACTATACCCGAAGACTCTGTGGAAGCTCCATAGCTTGATACCGCCATAAAATCAAAGGCCACCGGGGAAGCAATGCTCCGGACCAAGTCAGACATAAAAATAGCAGCCCCTTTTAGGATGCCCACAACCAGGATTTCCTCGCCCCCGTAATCTTGGGAAATTCTGGACCCCAGTTCTTGCACCTTGGCTGCTATTTCATCCTGGGAAATCATTATTCTGTCAGCTTCTGGAATCATAATTTTACCTGGCCTCCTCTAAAAAGTCCCTACAATATCATTCGAAAATTATATCAGATTATTTAGCATATTTCAAGTTCTGACGACATTTTGCCGGCATTGAGGAGGCTTTCGTTAACCGGCTTGATTGTCTTGCATTTCCTTAATTGGCCTGTTGAACAGGAAGCTTCTTCACCGGGGGTTCCAGTTTGACCGGTTTATAATCCTTGACAGTTACTTCTATAGTAATTCTGTCTCCCGCCTTCTGCTTACTTTCACCTGCCAGCACAGCCTTCCAAATCCGGTGGTCCCGCCTGCCTATCAGGAAAGTAGCCTGAAAATTGGTGTACAGCATATCCAGAAACTGATTATGCACATCCGGCTGTACTTCCAGCCTGTATACATTCCTTCCGTTTAATTTTTCTTCACCGGCAAGTTTAGCTTCAAAGGTATCCTTAAATTGCATATAACCCAATGGATTAATTTCTGCTGTGACCAGAGGCTGGCGCTCCAGGACGCTATTCTCGAAAACCTTCCAATTCTCACCGGCAAAAACATCTTTTAAATAGATAGTTTTACCTATCCGGTAGAGTTCCACCGGTGTACTCAGCATTTCACCCCTGATATGAAACCCGTCCTTCTGAATTTGCCCCTCTACCTTGCTGAGCACTCTGTTTTTCCCATCTACGACCATATTGGTGGCACTGCTAAAACTATAGCTCTCTGCCTTAAGAGTATTTTGCCAGGCCTCCGCCAGTAGTTGCTTTGGGTCCGGCGGGCCTTGCAGATAAAAGTACCAACTGGCCCATCCCACAATTCCCAAAAGCAGAACAGCAGCCAAAATCCCGCCCAGCTTCAACGGAAGCCTTTTTTCGCCGTCCACTGCGGTCCACTCCCCTTTCCGGGACCCCCCTGAAATTCTTTCAGTACATACTTACTGAAACTTCCAGGGGTTTAGAACCCTACCCGAAAAGATTTGTGGACCAAGACTACTACTGTCGACTAATTTCTGCCTGAAAACTGCGGCAGCCTTATTGGCGAAAAGTAAGCTGGCTATTTACAGGAACGTAGCCAAAAGCCCACGGTTTCAATCGTGGGATGAAGGCGACTCCCGTTTCTTTTTTTGTATATCCTGTTGTAGTATTTTGGCATAACTGATACAATATTAATATGGGACAGGAATATAGACGAACAACCACCACCGTTTCTTTAATCAACTATCATTGAAACTATTCAGCGATACATTGCCGAACAAAAGACAAGGGGGTGAAAAACTGAAACGCAAGAAGAAAAAATATGATGAGTCGGGCCAACTTATCAGAGAAGAACCGTATCAATTGCTCACGGCTAAGGCCAAGATTGTCAATCTTAGCGACCAAGCTGCTTTGCTGTTAGGACTGGCCGGGTATGCCGCCACTAAAATGTGGAATGTGGCGAACCATGCACGCAGGGTTGTCTGGCAGGAAACCTGCAAAATCCCGGGCTTCCCGGACCAGTGCAAAACCCTGAAAACCAACCGCTGGTATAAACTCCTGCCCAGTCAGACCGCCCAGGAAGTGTTGGCGGAACTGGACGATTCGTACCGTTCGTGGTATAGCCACCGCAAAAACGGTGATCTATTAGCTAAGCCGCCAGGATTTCGGAAGAAGGACACTCTCAGCACGCTAACTTTCAAACAGAACGCCTTTGGTATGCCGGGTGAGAACAAGGCGCTCTTAAAAC
>JAJZTU010000370.1 GCA_021848765.1 Bacillota bacterium | reverse complement strand
AGATGATGAGGTAGATAGGCCAGGTGTGTAAGGGTAGTAATACCTTAAGCTGACTGGTACTAATTGGTCGAGGGCTTGACCTATACAGTCACCTGAACCGCAACTGCAAAGCTGCCTGGCAGGTGGCCTGGTTTACAAAATACTCGCACGCAAATGAGTCCTCTGTGTAGTTTTCAGGGAGCAGCAAAACTCCCTATAGTCTGGTGATAATGGCGGAGGGGATTCCTTAATTTAATCTCCGTAATTTAATTAATTAGTTAAGCTGAAACTCCATCCGGAAAGGTTGGGGTTTTTTTTATAAAAAAAGTTGGAATTTTTTATAAAAAAAAAGAAGAGTTTAAGATATTTAGCATAAATAGAGGAAACCGTGAATGAGGTGTCGAATTTATCAAAAACTATTTGTATACGCAGAAAGGCAGGAGATAAGCTTGGCAGGATTGAAGAAATCAGCGTCCAAGAAAAGCGGGAAAATATTTGTTTTAGATACTAATGTGTTGCTACACGATCCTCAAGCAATATTTAAATTTCAGGAAAATGATATAATTATACCTTTAGTAGTAATTGAAGAGATGGATGACCAGAAGCGAAGACAGGATGAAGTTGGGCGCAATGCCCGGCGGGTAGCCAAACTCTTTGACCAGATGCGCCAGCAGGGTAAACTTCATGAGGGAATCCCTACTGAAGGAGGCGGGACAATCAGAGTCGAGCTAAGTGATGATATTCAGGGGTTGCCCGAAGAACTGTTGTATGGAAAATCTGATAACCGTATTCTTGGAGTGGCTCAGCATTATAAGCAAAAACACAGCGACCGCTTGGTTATTCTGGTGACTAAGGATACCTATCTCCGGGTAAAAGCGGATGCCTTGGGTATTCTTGCTGAGGATTATAAAACAGATAAGGTGAATATTGACGAACTATATACCGGAGCCGCAAGCTTTTCCGTTTCAGTCCCAAAAATCAACGAATTCTTTCACAATGGACACTTAGTTTGGACGGAAAGTGAACTGGTTGCCAATCAGTTTGTAACCCTAATTGCTGATGATGGGGGTAATCAGTCTGCTCTAGGCCGGTATGATGCTGCGCAAAAGGCAATTGTACCCCTGCGTTTTGGCAATAAAGATGCTTGGGGCATTAAAGCCCGCAACAAAGAACAGCGTTTTGCTATGGAGTTGCTGATGGATGACAATATCAAGCTGGTGACCCTGGTTGGGCAGGCCGGTACCGGAAAAACCCTTTTGGCTGTAGCTGCCGGTTTACAGAAGGTACTCGATGAGAATACTTATAAGAAGCTGCTGGTCACCAGGCCGGTAGTTCCTCTGGGCAATGATATAGGATTTTTGCCAGGGGATAAGGATGAAAAGCTCCGTCCCTGGATGAGTCCGATTTATGACAACATTGAGTATATTCTTAATGGGGCCAAGGAAGGAAAGAAGGAAAAGGACGACTTTAAGCCCACCAACATCGAGAATACCATTCGTTATTTTAAAGACAGGGGCCAGTTGGAACTGGAGGCCATTACTTATATCCGGGGCAGAAGTATTCCCCACCAGTATATTATTGTCGATGAAGCCCAAAACTTAACCCCGCATGAAGTTAAAACTATGTTGACCCGGGCCGGAGAAGGTACTAAAATAGTGCTTACAGGGGACCCGCATCAGGTGGACCATCCCTATCTGGATTCCAACAGCAACGGTTTAACTTATGTAGCTGAGAAGTTTAAGGATCAAGGGATTGCCGGGCACATCATCTTTACTAAAGGTGAGCGGTCAGAACTGGCTGAACTGGCAGCTTCCCTCATTTAATGCTTAAAAAGTGCATATTTCCGAGCTCAGGGAGCCTAAAGGAAGCCAAAGTGGAAGTATTCCCATGGTCCTGAGCCAGAACCGGGTTGACCCGGTTCAAGGGCACATAATGGCAAATTGCCGTTTTTTGCGGGAAACCGGTGTGCCTCCCGAATTGGAAAGGAGTATTGTGTTAGTCACGGGCCAGCGCCTTTCAACGGGAGTCGCTGGCTATACTTTTAAATTGGCAGGAGGGTGTGCAGTGGACAATATCGAGGAAAAAGTACTACAGGCCATTAAGGAAGCCAGTATTGACGGCAAACTGTCCTGTGGACAGGCCTGGGCTCTGGCCGAGAAACTGCAGGTGCCCAGGAAGGTTATTGGTGAGGCTGCAGACCGGCTGAAAATTAAGATTAAAGAATGCCAATTGGGATGTTTCTAAATTGGTAAATAACGGGGGTAACAAGGTGGTTCAGCTCTTTCAAGTGGTAACAGTTCCGGAGGCTTGGTCCAAACTATGGCCCCATGTAGAAGGAGTTAGCGGTGCAATTCAGAGGATACCATTGGTGGAAGCCCTGGGGAGGGTCCTGGCTCAGGATATTATTTCCCCCTCGGATGTACCTGGATTTGCCCGGTCAACTGTTGACGGTTATGCTGTAAAAGCTAAAGATACCTTTGGGGCTTCCGAGTCTTTGCCGGCCCTGATTACAGTGGCCGGTGAAGTGTTAATGGGAAACGCAGCAGACAAAATGCTGGCCCCGGGGGAGGGAGTCAGGATTTCCACCGGTGGAATGCTGCCTCCCGGAAGTGATGCAGCGGTGATGATTGAGTATACC
>JAJZTU010000055.1 GCA_021848765.1 Bacillota bacterium | reverse complement strand
TATGAGATGCACCGTGACATCCATGGAGCAAGGAATATCCTGGCCAAGCACAAGTATGGAGAAATCCGTGCATTCGATTGGAAGATCGATAAGATCACGTATCTACGGCCCACCGGTTAAGGTGGAAAGTAGTAGATGCCTGGAGCCAGGCCACCGGAGAAACAGAACTTCGGTGTTGTCGGAAGCGTCAACAAGTTAGCGGGCATGTCTGGTGCATGTGGAAACTCAAACGAGCTTCCGAACCGCCAATTTGAAGATATGTTTCTTGAAGCTCCCACCTCTTAGCGTATGCGTAGGCGGGAGAGGTTCACCTATTCAGAGAGAGAGCTTATCTATTGCCAAACATGTCTTTAAACTGCTTTAATTTCATCAACTCCGGAAAAAACGGAGTTTTTATTTTTCCTCGCCTTCTGCCCTGCATAAGCCAAACTTTTTTGTTATGTATTACCATAGCTCTTAACCCCTGTGCTGTAGTATTATAAGTATGTTGGGAAGGGAGTGAAACCTATGGATAATCTGTTTTGGCTGTTGGCGGAAAGGGTTAGCATGGTAATCACCCTGGCCTATCTCCTGAGCCGGGTGAAGATTTTTCGCCGGCTGTTGTATAAAAAGGCGACTAAAAGAGACAAGTTAATTCTGGCAGGCGTTTTTGGCTTAATTTCTATTTTCGGGACTTACTCCGGAATTACTATTAACGGGGCCCTTGCCAACAGCCGGGTAGTAGGGGCCGCGGTAGCCGGCCTGTTGGGAGGGCCATGGGTAGGTCTGGGGGCCGGCTTGCTTGCCGGTCTGCACAGGTATTCCTTAGGCGGGTTTACCGCTTTGGCCTGTGGTTTGGCCACCGTTGTAGAAGGCCTGATTGCCGGACTGATTGGTTACCACTTTCGGGGCAGGTTGAGCCTGAAATTGGTTTTCGTTACTGGGGTGTTGATTGAGTTCATCCAAATGTTAGTTATTCTGCTGCTGGCCAGGCCTTTTGAGCAAGCCTGGGAACTGGTGTCCGTTATCGGCGTGCCCATGATTGTGGTGAACTCCCTGGCTATGACCATCTTTATGATTATTGTCCGGAATACTTTCCTGGAGGAGGAGCGCCTTGGGGCGACTCAGGCCCAGAAGGCCCTGCTGATAGCCAACCGGACGCTGTCTATTTTGCGCCAGGGTCTCAATATACAAACAGCCCTGCAGACGGCAAAAATTATTTTTGAAGTTGCAGATCTGGCCGCGGTGGCCATTACTGATGAAAAGTCAGTCCTGGCGCATGTGGGAGTCGGGGAGGACCACCATCAAGCGGGGGGGCAAATCCACACCTATGCCACCAAGGCAGCGCTGCGGCAGGGTACAATACAGATTGCCCAGTCCAGCGCCGAAATCGGGTGCGATCAGCCCGGGTGCCTGCTCAATGCGGCTGTGGTGGTCCCACTGAAAGCGAAAGACCAGGTGATAGGTACTCTCAAGTTATACCAGATCAAAGGCAGGAAGATCAGCAGTCTGAATATTGAACTGGCCAACGGGATTGCCGCCCTGATTTCCACCCAGATTGAACTGTCCGCCCTGGATAAGCAAGCCGAGCTTCTGGCCAGGGCGGAGTTAAGGGCGCTCCAGTCACAGATTAACCCGCATTTTCTGTTTAATGCTCTTAATACTATTAAAAGTTTTTGCCGGCAAAAACCGGAACAGGCCAGGTTTTTACTGGGGCAACTGGGTGAGTTTTTACGAAAAAACCTGCAGACAAACCGGGAATTTGTTACTCTGAAGGAAGAATTAGAACACATCCGGGCTTATTTGGATATCGAGCAGGCGCGTTTTGGCAACAAGTTAAAGGTTATGATCGATGTTGACGAGGTAGCTCTGCACTGCTACCTGCCTCAATTACTTCTTCAGCCCTTGGTTGAGAATGCGATTAAACACGGAATTTACCCCAAAGTTAAAGGTGGAACGGTTAAAATTTGTATCCGGGCCATTGAAGGGGAACTGGCCATAACCATTAAAGATGATGGGGTAGGTATGTTCCCGGATTGGGAGGAAAGGTTACAAGCGGGAACCATTCCCACCTCCGGTTTAGGTATTGGTCTGAAAAATGTCAACGAAAGGCTAAAAACAATTTACGGAAAAGACCGGGGATTAAAGATTACCACTCAGCCAGGGGAGGGAACCGAAGTTTCGGTGACTATTCCCAAAATCACGAATGGGGGGGAGTTAGTTGCTTTCTGTAGTGATTGTGGATGATGAGGCGCCGGCCAGGGATGAGTTACGTTATCTGCTGGAGAGCTTTCCGGAGATCCGGGTTGTGGGAGAGGCGGATTGCGGCCGGGAAGCCCTGGCCGTAATCAGGAAACTACAGCCCAGGGTGGTGTTTTTGGATGTTCAAATGCCTGACATGAGTGGTTTGACGGTGGCCCGGGAACTGACCGGCTATCCGTCCTCAAAACGGCCGATTGTAGTATTTGCAACCGCTTTTGATGAATATGCTATCAAGGCATTTGAAGTTAACGCGGTGGACTACCTGTTGAAACCCTATACTGAGACCAGGCTGGAGAAAGCAGTGGCCAGGGTTAGGGAGTTGGCGGACCAGGGAGGACAGGCAATTCCCTGGGAAAAAATTCTGGAGTTGGCAGATTCTAAACAGGCGACGAAACCGGGACCAGAACGAATTACTGTGGAGAGGCAGGGGAAGCTGTACCTGCTTTCCCGGGATGAGATTATTTTTGCCACGGTTTCCGGGCGGAATACAGTTGTAAAAACGGCCAGGGGAGAATTTTATTTTGACGGTATCCTGAGTGAGTTGGAAGCCAGGCTTCCTGCCGAAAGCTTTATACGGACCCACAAAAGTTTTATAGTCAATATCAACCAGATTGAAGAAATTCAACCCTGGTTTAACAATACCTACAATGTGCTGATGAAAGACCAGGGGCATTCTGAAATTCCTGTCAGCCGGACTTATGTGAAGCATTTCCGGGAGCAGCTGGGGATTTAAGTAAAAAGTCTAATGCTGGGTGTGGAGCAAAACATTTTTTCAGGAAATCTACGGAAAAACATCTTGAATAATTACCAGAATGATGTTAAGATTCAAGTATAGATGTATAGACAGGTCGGATGATATGAAAAAAAAATTGATTAATCAAACAAATAAATTGGATAAAAATTCGGTCATTCCAGTCTATTACCAACTGGCCAAGTTGCTTGAGAGGGATATTCTTCAGGGGAATTACAAACCCGGGGAAGTGTTGCCTGCGGAAAATGAATTTGCCTCCAGGTACGGTATCAGCCGTATGACCGTGAGAAGGGCTATTTCTGAGCTGGTCATGGCGGGAATGATCTATACCGAAAAGGGTAAGGGCACCTTTGTTGCCAAACCCAAACTGGATGATGTCGAATTTGAATTAAATGACTTCCAAAGGGAAATTCCTAGAAAAGGGATGAAAACAGGAATAAAGCTTCTCGAGGCCAGGATTGTACGGGCGGACGATGAGCTATCCCAAAAGCTTGAGGTGCCTAAGAATACAAAATGTATTCATTTTCGGTTGATAGTTACGGCTAACGATGAGCCTTTGGTTTATGAAAATAAATATATAATTTTTACCAAACAAAACCCTATCCTGGAACAGGAGTTAAAGGACCCTTCGCTGTCAAATCTGGCAAAGCTCCATGCTGACCGGCTTCCCACAACCAGCAAAAGGGTTCTGCATGCCGCAATAGTGACGGATGAAGAGGCAGCCGTTTTGAAAGTGCGTCCGAACACTCCGGTTTTTCTTGTGAAACAAACCATATACGATAACAATAAAAAACCTATCGGCTGGGGCACATCGGTATACCGGGGTGACCGTTACAAGCTTACAAGCTACACAGGCTGGGGCCTTGATTAGGTTACCAGGTAATTAAGGGTCGTATGGCAGGGGAATTTTACCGGTTATCATAATGAAAGCTTTCTGAATTTTAGAATGCTTCAGATAAGGTGGTTCAGTATGACTAATGATCTGGTTGACGCCATTGCTAATTTAGATGAAGAAACGACTTTGGCCCTGGTTAAGCAAAAGATTAAGTTGGGTGAAACCCCGCTTGACATAATTGAACAATGCAAGCGAGGGGTTGAAATTGTAGGGCAAAGATACAGCGAGGAAACCTATTTTCTTTCCGATTTGATTATGTCGGAGGAAATAATTCGAAGAATAATGGAAATTCTGGAACCCTATTTTCCGGAAAGCGCTAACGAAAATGGAATCAGGGTTTTAATGGGTACTATAGAAGGAGATATTCACGACATAGGTAAGAACATAGTTATCAACCTGCTTAAATCGGTAGGATTTCGGGTGTATGACCTTGGTGTCGATGTGCCTCCGGAGGATTTCATTAACAAAGCAATAGAAACCGGAGCTACCCTTTTGGGAATCTCCGTGCTGCTCACATTTTCTATTAATTCAGTTAAAAAGGTAATTAAACTTATCGAAGAAGCCGGCCTCAGAGATAAGGTTACAATAGTAATTGGGGGTTACCCTGTCAACGAACGGATCAGAGAATATACCGGAGCGGACTATTTTGAGACTGATGCCGTAAAAGCGGTAAAGTTATTTAAACGCATTGCGGCCAAAGAAAAATGAACATATTACAAGTGTAGATTCTACTTTCTACCCTTGTTATTTTTAGATGGACATGTATATACAACTATACATATATACCGATCTGTGGCTTGTCGCTATTTGATGTTTGAAGGAGGTGAGATTTGCAGAATATCAAGGTAGAAACGACAAGCCGGTTGGGAAGCAAACATCATTTTAAGGAGGGTGGTATAATGGAAGCGGTCGTTGAGAAACAAGAGCCAGTTGGGTACAGGTGGATAATTTTATTGCTTACAGTGGGTAGTTTTTTGTTTACTTTTATCACCAGGTTTGCCTGGCCTCCCCTCATCCCGGTTGTCGGGCCGGTTCTGGGGATGAAGATGACTCAGGCCGGCGCCTACATGAGCGCCTTCTATATGGGATATGTGATAACCCAAATTCCGGCAGGTGTTTTAGCTGACCGGTTCGGAGTCCGGGTGATTCTGGGTGCGAGTTTGATAATCGAAGGATTGTCGACTTTTGCCATGGGTTCTATAACTACCTTTGACACAGGCTTTTGGTTAAGGATTGTTACCGGACTTGGAGCCGGAGCTGTATTTGGCGCTTGTGCCCGTGCGCTGATGGAATGGTTCCCGGCCAGGGAACGGGGGACGGCATTTGGCATAATGTTGGCGGCTCCTTCGGGAGGTATTGTATTGTCCAACTACATCGTTCCTGCCTTAAACAAAACAGTTGGGTGGCAGGGGGCTTTTAAGGCCGTCGGGATTTCCACTGTGGTTGTAGGTATTTTGGTTTTCCTGTTGATCAAAACCAGCGAGCGGGCCAGCAGTTCCGGAAGTATCCTGGGCGGTTTCAAGGTTATTTTCAGCAACAAAGACCTGATGTTAACGGCCCTTGCCGGTTTTTGCCTGATGTGGGTTGAGTTGGGGACCGTTACCTGGGCTAATGCCTACATTAAAAAAGAACTTGGTTTTTCAGTGGCTGCTGCCGGTTTGGTGATGATTTTTTACGGTATTGGCGGTGTGCTCGCTCCGTTACTATCAGGGTATATTTCCGATAAAATAGGGAAAAGGAAACTGCTGCTGATTGTTTCTTACGCCCTGATCATACCGCTGACAATTATCTTTGGTTACCAGAAGACCATCCCCATGCTGTCAATAATGGGCTTCATCTTTGGTTTTTGTTCATATTTCGCCAACCCCCAGCTTACAGTTTTAGTTTCCGAATTCGCCGGTAAGGAATTGGCCGCCACTGCCAACGGTACTTCCAACTTCATCTTCCAGATCGCTTCTATGATTGGGCCCTTTGTACTGGGCTGGTCCATCGACGTTACAGGTAATTTTTCAACTGTATGGTGGATAATGGCTGCCGGACCGCTGCTGGGGATTTTATTTCTGCTCCCGGTAAGGCCTGAAAATAAACGTGCTTGATAGTTTCTAATATGCCGGATAAAAAGGGGGACATGCTATGCAAACAGTTGGGGATAGCCCAAAAATGTTCCGGTATCGCTGGGTAATACTAAGCCTGTGTGCCGGCTGTTTTCTGTTCACTTTTATTACCAGGTTTACCTGGCCCCCGTTAATTCCTGTAGTAGTACCGGCGCTGGGGATGAAGATGAGCCAGGCCGGAGCCTTCATGAGCGCATTTTATATTGGCTACCTGATTACCCAAATCCCCGCCGGTGTGTTGGGAGACAGGTTTGGAGTCCGGTTTATTTTAGGCGCCAGCCTTGTTTTGGAAGGGTTATCGACTTCCGCCATGGGTTTTATCAATACTTACGAAATGGGTTTTACCCTTAGAATTCTGTCCGGGTTAGGAGCAGGGGCTGTTTACGCTTCCTGTTCGCGGGCAATCGTGGAGTGGTTCCCGGAAAGAGAACGGGGTTTGGCCTTTGGGGTTTTACTGGCCGCTCCTTCAGGTGGTATTTTGGTTTCTAACTTAATTGTGCCGTCTTTAAATCAGATGATCGGGTGGCAGGGCGCTTTTAAGGCTGTCGGGATGTTAACTGTCGCCGCCGGTATCCTGGTTTTTCTGTTCATGCGTTCCCAGGGCACGGTTGGCAGCAACAATAAGTCTTTATTTAGCGGCTTTAAACATATTTTTGGCAATAAGAATCTGGTTTTGACGGGTTTGGCCGGGTTTGGTTTAATGTGGCTGGAGTTAGGCACAGCTACGTGGGCCAATGCTTATATTAAAAAACTGGGCTTTTCCGTGGCCGATGCAGGTTTGGTGATGATTTTTTACGGGTTAGGCGGTGTTTTGGCTCCCCTCATTTCCGGGGTTATTTCCGACCGTCTGGGAGAACGCAAACGACTCATTCTGATTGCGTATATGCTGGTCATCCCAACGACAATAATCTTTGGTTATCAGCAAACCTTTACCATGTTAGCCATTACAGGTTTTATCATGGGATTTGTGTCCTATGTGGCCAATCCCCAGTTGACAGCGCTGATTTCCCAGTTTGCCGGCAGAGAATGGGCGGGTACAGCCAACGGCGTGTCTAACTTCATGTTTCAAATGGCATCATTAATCAGTCCCTTCATAATTGGCATCGCTATTGATGCCACGGGCAGCTTTAACACCGTCTGGTGGATTATGGCAGCCGGTCCTTTGGCAGGTATTCTGTTCATGATGGGTGTCAGGCCGGCCAGTTCAGACCTGAACCCGGCTACAGCAAAGTAGGGTTTGTGGCATTGACGAAATTTCGATCACAGGAGGGAAATTATGTCTGAAGAAATGCAAAGGCTTTATGAAGAACGGTTAGGCAGATACTAGGCGGCGATAGCGCTGGAACCCACGGACCGGATTCCGATTGCGACCGGAAGCAACTATTTCGCTGAAGTATATTCCGGCAACACCAACCAGGAAACCATTTACGACAGCCAGAAATGGTTACAGGCAGAAGAGGCTTTCATCCGGGATTTTCCGGAAGTGGATGTTTTGCGTAATAACCGGATCTGGGCGCCCCTTTATGATGCGGTAGGATGTAAAACCTATAAACTGCCTGGCCGTGATTTACCGGCCAAAGGCCAGTTTCAGTTCCATGAAGAAGAATACATGAAGGCCGACGAATATGATGTGCTCATTAATGACCCCGTTGAGTTTATGTTGGAACGTTATATCCCCAGGGTCTTGGGCGCAACTGCGGAAAAGGGTTCGGCCCGGGCCAACATGGCTTTCCTCAAGGGCGGGATGGCCCAGATGATGATGTCCGATATAATGCGCAACAGATCCATATATCTGCAAAACAAGTTAGGCATGCCCCAGCCGATGACAGGTGCATTCCTGGCCCCCTTTGATGTAATTTCCGATGCCATGCGGGGACTGCGGGGAATCCTGCTGGATATTTACCGCCAGCCGGACAAGGTCCTGGCGGCATGTGATGTTGTGGTGAACGAAATCGCCAATTTTGCCTTGTCTACCGCTGATCCGCTCAAAAGATACCCGATTTTTGTACCTACACATAAGGCTTGTTTCCTGTCACCCAAACAGTTTGACAAATTCTACTGGCCTTCCTTCAAAAAAGTACTGGAAATCTTAATCGATGCCGGTTATACAGTCCGAGCCTATCTGGAAGGAGACTGGGGCCCTCACTGGCATCATTTCCTGGAACTGCCTAAAGGAAAAGTCCTTTGCGATATAGACAACCAGGGAGATATTTTTAAAGCTAAGGCTGAGATTGGCCATCACCAGTGCCTGACCGGCGGGATCCCGAACTCAATGCTGATTCTGGGAAGTCCCGGGGAAATCCGGGAGAGGGTAAAGTTGCTGTGCGAAACAGTGGCCAAAGACGGCGGGTTTATAATTAACGGCGGCTGCAACATTCCCTATGATACCAAACCTGAGAACTACCGGGCTATGATTGATGCGATAATTGAATATGGGACTTATGACAAGAGCATTAAACATGTTCCTAAGACTGCCGAACCTGGCGTGAAAAGAGTCCGGCAGAGGATGGTAACCCCCTGGGAAGGAAAACTGCAGGAATTAGGCGGCGTCATGGGTGACGAAGACCTGATTCGCCGCCCCTGGGAAATGCTGGAGGGCATGGGTTACAACTGGCTCTGGCAGTGGGTAATGTAAAAAGGGTGATGAAAGAGGTGAACTGCATGCCGGAAGAAACCAGGAAACTCTACGAAGAAAGGCTTAAACGCTATCAGGCTGCCATTGCATTGGCGGTCCCTGACCGGATTCCGATTTCTGCTGGATCGAACTATTTTGCCGAAGTCTATGCCGGTCATACCAACCAGGAATTTATCTACAACAGCAATGCCTGGAGTGAAGCCGACGCCAGGTTTGTCCATGATTTTCCGGAGGTTGATGCTTTCAGGTCCGGTAGATTCTGGGGTCCCGCCCATGATGCCGTGGGATTCAACCTGTACAAGCTCCCGGGCAGGGACCTGCCTCCCCGCACCCAGTTTCAGTTTGTGGAAGGGGAGAGAATGAAGGCAGATGAATACCACCTGCTGATTAACAACCCCGTTGAATTTTTATTTGAACGTTACCTGCCCCGAGCCTTCAGTGATTTCCAGGAACCCGGGTCCATCCGTTCATTTATGGCCCTAATTAAAGGAAGCACGGCCTCGGCCATGCTGGGGGGCCTGATGAAAGCGCGGTCACAATATATGCAAACTGAATTGGGGATGCCCCAGTCCATGGGTGGGGTATTTCTGGCCCCCTTTGATTACCTGGCAGACGGGCTGCGGGGGCTGCGGGGAATAATGCTGGATGTGCGCAGGCAGCCGGATAAGGTCCTGGAAGCCTGTGAAGCCCTGATCCCGGACATTGTCAATGCCGCACTGGCCATTGCCGACCCCCTCAGGCGCTACCCGATTTTTGTGCCCCTGCACCGGGGAGCTTACCCGTTCCTCGCTCCCAAACAATTTGACGAGTTTTACTGGCCTTCACTAAAAAAGGTTATGACCATGCTGATTGACGCCGGTTATACCATCCGCGCCTATCTGGAAGGGAACTGGGGTCCCAACTGGCATCATTTCCGCGAGCTGCCGAAGGGCAAAGTGCTTTGTGATATCGATATCCAGGGGAATATCTTCAAGGCTAAAGAGGAACTGGGCGGATACCAGTGTATTGCCGGAGGGGTTCCGGATTCCACTCTGATTCTTGGAACTCCCGATGAGGTCCGGGAGAGGGTTAAGCTGCTCTGTGAAACCGTCGGTAAAGACGGCGGATTCATCATCAACGGAGGATGCGGGATTCCTTACGATAGCAAACCGGAGAATTTCCGGGCTATGATCAATGCTACTCTTGAATATGGCCGCTACAGTGATACCACTAAATTCGAATTACAGATTAATCCCAACCAGCCCGCCGGCTGGCAGCCCCCCAAGCGGAGGATTGTAACTCCGTGGGAGGTCAAGCGGAAAGAACTCGGCGGGGTAATGGGGGACGAGGAAATCATCAAACAACACTGGGAAATGTTCGAACACATGGCCTTCAACTGGATTTTCTCATGGCTCTGGTAGATTGTCCAAAACAAAATAACAGACCTATTAAAAACCTAACAATAATAATTTTACTGTGGAGGGAAGAACTATGAGCAATTTCACTGAATTAACCCAAGCGTTTATTAATTTGGATGAGGAAAAAGTTTACGGGCTGGTTCAGAAAAAGATAGCTGCCGGTGAGGATCCTGTCGGAATCATAAAAGAGTGCAATGAGGGCATGACTGAAATAGGGAAGCTGTTTGAACAAAACGAGTATTTTCTCAGTGAGCTGATCATGTCCGGTGAAATATTTAAAAGCATCATGGCTAAGCTTGAACCAATGCTGGGAGATGTACAGCAGGAAAACGAGCCGTCTAAGGGTACAGTGGTTATCGGGACTGTCAAGGAAGATATTCATGATATCGGCAAAGATATTGTAGTATCAATGCTAAGGGGAACCGGTTACGAAGTTGTGGATTTGGGTGTGGATGTACCGGCGGACAAATTCGTTGCCGCGGCTAAGGAAACAGGTGCCAAATTAGTTGGCTTAAGCTGCCTGCTTAATTTCACCTTCCCCGAACTGAAAAAAGTCGTGGACGAACTGGACGCAGCCGGCCTCAGGGATACTGTAAAGGTAGCCATCGGCGGAGCGCCCTGTAATGAAGAGGTCCGCAAATTCGCCGGGGCAGACTACTATGCCAAAGATGCTGCTGCCGCTGTGAGTATTTGTAAGGAAATTTACCAGTAGGCTTACTAATAATACCTCATTGCAGAAGGAGCAGATCAACTATGGAGACTAAAGTATCCAGCACGACCAAGGAAGTAGTTATCAGCAGCAATAAACAAACAATCCTGATCGGCGAACGCATTAACCCCACCGGGAAAAAGAAACTGGCTGAAGCCCTCAGACAGGGCGATTTTGAACTGGTGCGCCTGGAGGCAAAACAACAGGTGGCCGCCGGCGCCGATATTCTTGATGTTAATGTCGGTACAGGCGGGGTAGACGAAGTAAAGGTCTTGCCTGAAGTGGTAAAAGTAGTTATGGAGGCAGTGGATGTTCCCCTGTGTCTTGACAGCGGCGACTCCAAGGCCCTGGAGGCAGCGCTTAAAGTCTATAAAGGCAAGGCGCTGGTAAACTCGGTAAAAGGGACAGAACATTCGCTGGAAGAGGTTCTGCCCCTGGTCAAAGCACACGGCGCAGCAGTTATCGCCCTCCCGGCTGATGAAAGGGGAATTCCCGAGGATGCTGCTACCCGGTTGGAGATTATTGATAAAATAATTAACCGCTGCGGTAAGCTGGGTATCCCCCTGGAGGATATTGTAGTGGACTGCCTGGCCCTGTCTGTCGGGGTTAACAGTAACGCTGCAATCGCCACTCTGGAAACTGCCAGAATGGTTAAGGAAAAATACGGAGTGAACCAAACCGTGGGGGCCAGTAACATCTCCTTCAGTCTTCCCGGCAGAGAACCAATCAACACTGTTTTCCTTGGCCTGGTCATAGCTGCCGGTGTGACCTGTCCGGTTGTGGATGTGGCCAAGGTGCGCAAAGGCATTATGGCGACAGATTTGCTTTTGGGACATGACCGGTTTTCCAGGCGTTATCTAAAGTATTACCGGGAAAACCAGGATATGTTTTAATATGGGCAAGGTAATATAGGCAAGGTAATATAGGCAAGGTATTGATCAGGTGAAGGTAGGTAATGGATAATGTCCGAGCAACTTATAACAGTAACCTTTTTGCCTTCAGGCTCAAGCATAAGGGTATCTCCGGGCACAAACCTGATGAAGGCTGCCAACCTGGCCGGGGTTCAGGTCAACGCAGTTTGCGGCGGCAAAGGGAGCTGCGGAAAATGCCGCGCCAAGTTTGTGGAAGGTGTACTCAGCGAAGCAAGCCTGACAGAAAAGGAGTTTGTTGCGCCGGCTGACGAAAATCAGGGGTGGCTGCTGCTTTGTCAAAGGCAGGCCTTAAGTGATGTTACTGTTGATACGGGACAGGTCACGGAGAAACCGGGCGGGTTTACCCCGACTAAAGGGGCCTTCGCTGAGCTGACAACGGACGTTGACCCTCCCGTCACGAAAACTTACCACCAACTTGCCAAACCGTCCATTAGTGATCAAGTGGCCGACCTGGACAGGATTTTGGGGCAACTGCCCCCAGGGATAACGCCGGATATAAACATTGTCGCCAAAGTCCCTGATTTGGTGAGAGAAGCCGGGTATCAAATAACTTCGGTTGTAGTCGATAATGAGCTGATAACCCTGGAAAAAGGCAATACCACGCCGGAACTCTACGGGATTGCGGTTGACATCGGAACTACCACTGTTGCCGGGTACCTGGTTGACCTGCGGAAGGGTAAAGTAATTTTATCTGCTTCCGCTACCAACCGGCAGCGGACCTACGGAGCCGACGTTATTTCCCGGATAACCTATACAGTTGAGAACCCGGGAGGTCTTAGGGACACGAAACAGGCTGTTGTTCAGACCATTGACGCAGTAGTACAGGAGCTCCTGGACAAGAGGGGTGTTTCGCGAAACTGCATTTATGTCCTGACTTTGATCGGTAACACAGTAATGAGCCATCTGCTGCTGGGGGTATCCCCTGTCGGGGTAGCTTCTGCTCCGTTTATTCCCGCATTTTCCCGGGGGCTCAAGGGAAATACGGACTTCTTGGGTCTCAATAACCTGCCCCCATATACCAGGTTTTTTCTCTTGCCCAACGTGGCCGGCTATGTAGGTTCCGATACCGTCGGGGTTATGCTGTCCACCGGTATATACCAAGGTTCAGGCACGGTCCTGGCGGTGGATATCGGCACCAATGGTGAAATTGTGCTCGGTTCCGGCAACAGGATGCTTACCTGCTCGACGGCGGCGGGACCGGCCTTTGAAGGGGCATGTATCAGCCAGGGGATGCGGGCGGAACCCGGAGCAATTTCCAAAGTGGCAATAGATGATGATGTAAGGCTGGAAGTTATCGGTGGCGCTGAACCGGTAGGAATTTGCGGTTCCGGTTTACTTGATGCTGTATCGGAATTGATACGGTTGGGTGTATTAAAGGGAAACGGCAGGATTAAAGCCCCTGCCGACTGTCCCCCTGATCTGCCCGAAGCTGTGCAAAGCAGAATCAGGCAAACTGATAAAGGGTATAGGTTTGTATTAGCCGAAGGCGTGCAGGAAGTAGCAATAACTCAAAAGGATATCAATGAACTTCAGCTCGCTAAAGGGGCTATCAGGGCCGGAATTGATGTGCTGCTTGACGAAATGGGGTTGACCTATTCCGGCATAGACGAAATCCTCCTGGCCGGAGCTTTTGGCAGTAACCTTCGCCCGGAAAGCCTCAAAGGTATAGGCATGCTTCCTGATATTGATTTGGGCCGGATTAAAGCTGTCGGGAACGCTGCAGGGGCGGGGGCGGTAAGGGCCCTGTTGTCCCGGAAACAACTGGAGCTTGCAACAGAGTTAGCCCAAAAAGCGGAACATGTTGAACTGTCACTAAACCAGGATTTTAACCGAGAGTTCGCCAGGGCCATCTTTTTTGAAGTTAGAAGTTAGAAGTTAGAAGTTAGAAGTTAGAGGTTCGAAGTTAGAAGTTCGAATCTCGAACCTCTCTTATACTTAACGTTAGAGACTCAGGATGTTCCTGAGTCTTTTTTCCACCAACATGGAAAATTGCCTTGACGGTCAGAATCCAACAAATTACAATAAATTACACTTGAAGTAACTGTTTTTGTACAAAAAAGATTATAGGAGGGCCAAGGCTAAATGGACAAAAAGTGTACTTACAGTTCACGGGAAAGGGTTCGCCGGACAATCCGGCGCCAGGAAACGGACAGATTAGCAAAAGGCGAGCTTTGTATTAACGATTCCGTAGTGCGTCAGGAATTAAACTGTGATTATGTAGGATTTGCTGAAAGGCTTACTTTTGTAAATGCCCTTGGCCTGGATATTTTCACCTTGTCCCCGGTTTATTCCCAATTGGCCGGAGGCTTGCCAAACCCCGGGGAGTGTATTTGGCCGGATATTGAGAAATGGACAACAGAAACCGGGATTTTTAATTTTGCCATTGTGGACGGGGCTTTTGAAGTGGGTATGCGGACCCAGGGTTGCTTAGAATTCTTAACCCTACCCGGAAAATCTCCCCTCTCGCTGACCGAGTTCATCGGTAAAGCAGAAAAACTGAACATGTCCATGTTCGAAGATTTAGTGGCCAAGGGCATTGATGGCATCATCTTAGCTGATGATATAGCCTACCAGAAGGGTTTGCTGATCAATCCTAAGATCCTGAAGGAATACTTTTTCCCTTCTCTGGCCCGGCAGGTGGAGGAAATTGCCGGTAAAGGCATCCCTGTTTTTTATCACTCGGACGGAAATTATCGTGAGGTCATTCCTGACCTTATTAACATAGGTTTTCAGGGATTGCATTGCATCGACCATAACTGTGGAATGGATATAGC
>JAJZTU010000054.1 GCA_021848765.1 Bacillota bacterium | reverse complement strand
CTATTCAACTGCTTTGTTTGTTGGATATTCCCCGGACAATTGATCAACTCCTTGGAGAAGAACATACCTCTGTTGAGGCTCTCAAGGCAGATTATGATCGGGGCAAAAGGCCAGTGCCAAGTACCGGTATGGTATTGTCTATTCTTATCGCCGATATGCTGGCCTATCCTAAACACCTAACCAGGATTTACAAGATTGAGGAAATGGCTCATCTTTGGAAAACAGGACCTTTGTTGGGTATTTGTCCAACTGTTCTCAATGATGATCGTATATTGCGTGCCCTTTCTGCTTTGGGCCAGGCCGGAACAGTTATGGAGGAAACCCTGCACCTTCTGGCGATCCATACGTCAGAACGTTTCAGTATCCCCTTGACCCGGTTTTTTATCGACACATCACTTCTGGAACTTGACGGCGAATTTGCCAAGGCAGCCAAGGTTACCCTGGGGCGGGGACGTGACTCTATGAGCCAATTGCTGGTTAGTCTCACTTGTGCGGCTGGTTCTCGTATTCCCGTAGCGTTTGCTGTAAACGCCGGTAATACAAATGACGGCACGACCTTTTCTTCGGCCTTTGCTGCAATTGAACGGATTGCCTCTCCGTATCCTGTTGAAATTATCATGGATAGGGCTTTCCCTACTGCCGGTAATGTAGCATTGTTACAGGAACAATCCCGGGAATGTTATTTTATCGCACCATTAAAAACCGAGAAAGCCGGAAATAAGTTTAAGAGCATAGTTGAAAAGATATGGGAAGAGGATAGCTGGAAGCCTATTAACTTCCGTTCTGCGGAAGAAATCAGGCGCAAACTGGAACGGATGCATAGCGCCTATGAAACACAATGGGTCCTCGTCCAAGAAACAAAACCAGAACTGAAGTCTGGACAAACCCGTCGGCCTAAAGGGTCAATTATCCGCAAGGAAGTCCCTGTCCGTTGTGTAATTTACCGTGATGGCCGACGGGCGGAACAGGAAAAACAGGCTCGTTTACGCCAGAGACAGGCGTTAGATGATGTACTTAACGAATTTGCAGGAAAAATAAACAAACGGAAACTTACTACTGTGCAATCTTGTCAGGAAAAGGTGCAAGAAGTTTGCAAACCCTTCTCGGCAGTAAATTCATTTGTGGAATTATCCTTTGGCGTTAATACCCATGGCGCGGTTGTTTTCTCCTGGGACTGGGATGAGACTGCCTATGCCAAGCAGGAGCAGTATGACGGTATCTTTGCTTTATTGACTACCCACCCTGCTTCCAGCGTATCTGCCAATGAACTTCTAAAGCGCTATCGCAACCGTAATGAGATCGAAATGGATTTTAGCGGGCTTAGGGGCATATTGGATCTTGAGCAGGTATTCCTTCAATTACCTGAACGCATCGATGCCTATATATTTCTCAAAATTCTGGCCTATTTTGTACTGGCTTTTCTGCGCTGGTACGCTCAAGAATACGGATATAAAAAGGTCACAGAGGAACAGGTTCAGGATGCACTAAGTAAAATGGGAATCTGTATGCAAGAATTGCTTCCCTTACACATCCCGCACTGGAGTGTAAGTACCGAGAAAGGGTTGAGTCAATGGTTCCGGGCTGAGTTTAATCTCCCTGATCCGCATGATGAAATCCAACGATTAAATCAACTTGTCGATAAAGATGAAATAATACGACGATGGTTTCAAAATGTATTGGATGGTCAGATTGTATTAGAGTGAGTTAGATTACAGAATTTACCTGGTATTTGTTGCTATATTCGGTTATCAGATGCGCGAAATCCGGGTTTAAATAATCCCTAAAAGGTTTTAGATTCCAATAATAAAAGTCTAGTGTGGCTGGTCTAACATTCTGAAGTTTCCTTGAACTAATAAATTCCTCATAGACCCTTTCAATTGTTTTCTCTCCTGTTGATGTACGTTTAATTAAACAAACTTTTCCTGCCATAATAAAAATACACCTCCAATAAAAAATTGAAGGTGTACAAAAATCCTGTGTACTCGATTAGTACAATCTAATACGTACTTTTATAATGAAAATATCAATACACAAAATCCTGCAAAGCATTGATATTACCGGATTTAAATATGGCGGAGAGAGTGGGATTCGAACCCACGGTACCCGTAAGGTACACTCGATTTCGAGTCGAGCGCTTTCGACCACTCAGCCATCTCTCCGTGATCTTAACTTCCGAAAAAACCTTTGCATAATTCCGGCACATTCATCAGCAAGCACCCCTGCAGTTACTTCCACCTGATGGTTCAGACCGGGATGCCTGAGCAAATCAAAAAGCGAGTCCACCGCCCCGGCCTTGGGGTCACGAGCACCGTAGACCACTCTGGGAATCCGGGCCTGGACTATAGCCCCGGCACACATCGGGCAAGGCTCAACGGTAACATACAGGGTGGTCCGGGTCAAACGCCACCCACCCAGCTTCCTGGCCGCTATCTGAATCGCCATAAGCTCGGCATGGGCAGTAGGGTCTTTTCCCAACTCACGAAAATTATGCCCTTTGGCAATAATTTCCCCATCACGTACAATTACTGCACCAATGGGGACTTCACCCAGGGCAAACGCTTTCTCGGCTTCAGTTAAAGCCAAACGCATATAGTGGTCATCATTCACAACAATCATCCCAGTTGGCCCTGGCAGTTAATGGTGCCCTCGTCAGGAGTCGAACCTGAATCTACCGCTTAGGAGGCGGTTGCACTATCCATTGTGCTACGAGGACTCATAACACGCAGAGGACTACATTTACCTATAAAGGGAATGGCGCGCCCGGCAGGATTCGAACCTGCGACCACCAGATTCGTAGTCTGTTACTCTATCCAGCTGAGCTACGGGCGCATATGGCGGAGAGAGAGGGATTCGAACCCTCGACACGAGTTTTAGCTCGTGTAATCGCTTAGCAGGCGACCGCCTTCGACCTACTCGGCCATCTCTCCATGTTGGCGGAGGGGGTGGGATTCGAACCCACGGCCCCTTTCGGGGTCACTGGTTTTCAAGACCAGCGCCTTAAACCGCTCGGCCACCCCTCCAGAGCTACATTAAAGAGTATAGCATAGAAGAATTTTAGTGTCAACAAAGAGTAAATGGTATTACTGGGTGTCAGTTAACTCATTTTGATTTTTTTGCTATGGTACTTTGTACTATATGCTTGTGTTGCTTTTACTATAACACTTTACTCTTTTTCAATAAGTTTTTATCCTCTTTGCTATCACACTTTAGCTATTCTTTCCAAACCGCCCATGTAGGGCTGCAGTGCTTTAGGAATAGCCACACTGCCGTCCTGCTGCTGGTAGTTTTCCAGGATGGCGGCCACAGTACGGCCAATGGCCAGGCCGGAACCGTTAAGCGTATGCACAAACTCCACTTTCCCTTTGGCATCCCGGCGGAAGCGGATATTAGCCCGGCGAGCCTGATAATCTTCAAAATTACTGCAAGACGAAATTTCCCGGTAAGTATTATAGGCAGGCAGCCAGACTTCCAGGTCATAGGTTTTAGCCGAACTAAAGCCCAAATCCCCACTGCACAGTGCCACTACCCGGTATGGCAGTTCTAGGAGCTGCAGGACCTTTTCAGCATTAGCTACCAGAGCCTCCAACTCCTCATAAGAGTTTTCCGGCAGGGCAAATTTTACCAATTCAACTTTATTAAACTGGTGCTGCCTGATGAGCCCCCGGGTATCCCGGCCATGGGCGCCTGCCTCTGCCCGGAAACACGCGCTGTAGGCACAATGATAGATAGGCAGCTTTGCACCTTCCAGTATTTCGCCGCGGTAGAGGTTAGTGACCGGGACCTCAGCGGTAGGAATCAGGAAATATTCCGTGTTCTGCACCCTAAAGGCATCTTCTTCAAACTTTGGCAGTTGCCCGGTGCCGACCATACTGTCCCGGTGTACCATAAAGGGAGGAAAAATCTCGGTATATCCATGCTGACCGGTATGAAGGTCTAACATAAAGTTAATTAAAGCTCTCTCCAACCTGGCTCCCAGGCCTTTATAAAAAGTAAACCGTGCCCCGGTAACTTTAGAACCCCGCTCAAAATCCAAAATGTCCAAAGCTTCACCGATATCCCAGTGAGCCTGAGGCTCGAAAGCAAACTTTCTGGGTTCCCCCCACTTGCGGACCTCCAGATTATCGGCATCGCTGGTGCCCACAGGGACAGATTCATTGGGCATATTAGGAATGGTCAGAATCATATATTCCAGTTTCTCTTCGATCTGTTTGATTTCCTCATCCATGTCCTTAATCTGTTGAGAGACATTGCGCATTTCCAGCACTAAATCCTCGGCCGGTTGTCCGGATTGTTTGAGTTTGCCGATTTCCTGGGAGACAACATTGCGTTTATTCTTTAGCTGCTCCACATCGACCAGCCGCTTGCGTCTTTCCTCATCTGAACTTAAAAAGGCCTCAATGGAGACTGTATTTCCCCGCTTGGCCAAAGCTGCTTTAACCGCTTGCGGATTATTGCGCACAAATTTGATATCCAGCACAATTTTCACCCCTAATTTATGATTACCATGTTATCTGAAACGAAGCTGAAGAGACTATGGTGTCAAAGCTAATAAAAGATTATGGTGGCAACGCTAAAACCCATATTTGTATCTTTTTCCAATAACACATAGATTATACTACAGGTTGGTCGGAATTGCAATTAGAGAAGCTCTGCTCTTAGGGAAGCGCTGCCATGCCAAAAGGCAGCCCTGTCCGGAGCTGCCTTAATGACTTATACTTAAAGTAAAAACTTCATAGGATACCGTTCTAAAGGCTGCCCGGTTACAGGGTCACAAACTTAACATCCAAAATTCCATCAATCTTGGTCATTTCGGCTAAAGTCTCCTGAGGTACAGGGGAATCAACTCCGAGGACCATGACTGCTCTGCCGCCAAGCTCTTTGCGGCCCAACTGCATGGAGGCGATGTTGATGTTGTGCTCACCAATCAGGGTGCCCACCCGTCCGATAATTTTAGGCCGGTCGATGTGAGGAGCAACAATCATATGCCCTTCCGGAATCGCATCGATGTGGTAATCGTCAATCATCACAATCCGGGCATCATTGTTTCTAAACAAACTGCCGGCAACTGACTTGGCACACTTACCGCCGGTAAGCTTAACCTTGATCAGATTAGTGTAATCCTCTTCCTGGCTTTGCTTGGATTCTACCACTTTAATCCCTTTGCCCTTGGCAATAAAGGGGGCGTTAATGAAGTTAATCGGCTCATCGGTAAGGGCGCCCAGTACTCCCTTCAGGACAGATGTGGTGATGGGAGCAACATTGAGGTTGCTGATTTCGCCTGCATAGGTTACTTCAATGGTGTCAAAATCTGCGGCAATCTGGGCCACAAACTTACCGAGCTTTTCTGCCAGGTCCAGGTAGGGCTTAACAGCCTTGAGAATTTCAGGAGGGATGGAGGGCATGTTAACTGCGTTCTTGGCCATTTCACCCTGCAAAACTCCGACGATGTCATAAGCTACATCCAAAGCTACATTAATCTGAGCTTCTTCGGTGGAAGCGCCCAGGTGGGGAGTAACCACTACATTTTCCAGGCCGAAGAGAGGACTCTCCGTAGTAGGCTCAGCCTCAAAAACGTCAATTGCCGCCCCGGCAACCTTTCCTGATACCAGAGCCTCATACAGGGCCTTCTCATCAATAATTCCGCCCCGGGCTACGTTGATGATGCGTACTCCATCCTTCATAATTTCTAAGGATTGGCTGTTAATCAGATACTTGGTGTCCTTGGTCAAAGGCAAATGCACAGTCAGGAAATCTGCCTGCTTAAACACATCTTCCAGGCTCATGAGTTTAACGCCAATGGCATTTGCCCGCTCTTCAGTCAGGTAAGGGTCATAACCGATGGTTTTCATTTCAAAACCTTGTGCCCGTTTGGCCACAGCAGCACCGATACGACCCAGGCCCACAACTCCAAGAACCTTGTCCCTGAGCTCTACCCCTACGAACTCTTTTCTCATCCACTTGCCCTTTTTGAGGTTCTCATTAGCCGGAGGGACACAACGGGCCAGGGCAAGCATCAAAGACAGGGTGTGCTCCGCAGCAGCGATGGTATTGCCGTCCGGGGCATTGACCACAATAATTCCTTTTTGGGTGGCAGCATTAACGTCGATGTTATCTACACCGACTCCGGCCCGGCCGATTATCTTCATGTTGGCGGCATGGTCCAGAATCCTGGCGGTAACTTTAGTAGCGCTGCGGACGATCATGGCATCATACTCACCGATCATTTCCACCAACCGGTCCTCGCTGAGCTTATCCTCAATGGCCACCACTTCGAAGCCTGGCTCCTTCAAAATGTCAATTCCCTTTTCCGATACTCCGTCCAAGACTAAGACTTTCATAACAATTCTCCCCTTCCTTGTATCTACAAGCGATTAGCTGTTTTTCGTAGATATTCTGCCATAGACTATTTAGCTGTTTCTCCTGTACAATTCTGTCATAACTATTAGCTGTTTCTCCGTTGGAATTCCGCCATAAACTGGGCCAGGGCCTTGCAGCCCTCGACAGGCATGGCATTATATATGGACGCCCGGATACCGCCTACAGAGCGGTGTCCTTTCAAGGTCACCAGCCCTTCCTTGGCAGCCTCGGCTACAAAGGCTTTTTCCAGGTCTTCATTGGGAAGCCGGAAAGTCACGTTCATTAGTGAACGGCTGTCCTTTTCGGCATGGCCGGTATAGAAGCCCTTGCTGTTATCAATGGCATCATAGATGTAAGCCGCTTTCTCGATGTTGCGCTTTTCTACGGTGTCCAGGCCCTGAGCCTTCACCCACTCCAGCACCAGCCTAAGCACATAGACGGAGAATGTAGTCGGAGTGTTATACATGGAATCATTTTTGGCATGGAGGTCATAGCGGAACATGGACGGCAGGGTGGCCGGCGCCTTATCCAGCATATCCTGACGGATAATCACCACGGTTACCCCCGCAGGTCCCAGGTTCTTCTGGGCTCCGGCATAGATCAAAGCAAACTTGGAAACATCAAACTTATAGGAGAGAATGTCACTGGACATATCAGCCACCAGCGGCACATCAACCGTATCGGGGAACCACTTCCACTGGGTACCGAAGATGGTGTTATTGGAGGTAATGTGGACATAGGCGGGGTTTTCACTGAATTTGATTTCCTCAGGCTTCACAATCCGGGTGTAATTTAACTCTTTGGTGCTGCCGGCCACATGGATATCCCCGATTAGCTTTGCTTCCTTGTAGGCCTTTTCGGCAAAGCTGCCGGTCAGTATGTAATCGGCAACATTCCCGGGGGTCAGGAAGTTCAGGGGTACCATGTCAAATTGAGTACTGGCGCCGCCTTGCAGGAACAATACCCGGTAGTTTTCCGGGATACCCATTAACTCTTTGAGCAGGGCCTCGGCGCTATAGATAATTTCCTCAAAAGCCTTTCCCCTGTGGCTGGCCTCCATGATGGACATCCCGGTGTTATTGTAATTGAGCAATTCTTTTTGAACCTGTTCCAAAACAGGTACCGGCAACGTGGAAGGTCCGGCGCTAAAATTAAAAACTCTTTCGGTCATCTTTATCCTCTCCTTTTCTACATTTCCCAATAGTCTCTTACTTATGCACTTTCTATAGTTAGGAGCAAACAGAAAACTCCCGCCCATGACAGAACAGTTCATCTATCAGGGACGAGAGTATTATTCCCGCGTTGCCACCCAAATTGACTCACCTGGCCTAAAAAGGCCATAGTGAACCCGCTTTCGTGTGCTATAACGGGCATGCCCGGATCTGCCTACTTAAGTTCAGCAAATCCCTTCCGGGGCGGATTCAGCAAGTTTCTCCAACCGGTTCGCACCTAACCACCGGCTCTCTGCATAGTTCAGCCTGCTTACTTTTCCCTTCACCAGGTTTACCGTATTTAATTTCCCATGACACTAAAACCTGCATAAAAGGCCAACCCGTAAAATCCGGCTTGACCCCTGTAGGTATAAGTGTAAGCGAGAAACAGTTTCCCTGTGAAAATCCCCTTACTCCCTGTCCTTTTGCCTGAGAGATTGACTCACCCTGTCAGCGAGCTTGCTCCTTCGGCGCCTGGTCTGCCCAGGTCTCTCCAGAGGTCCGTCCTGTCACAGTACCCACTACCAAGGTAGTTCCTGAGAGTTTAAGGCTTTTCTCGGGTGAAAAGCCCTTGCCCCTTCGGCGGATTTAATCCTTCTTCTGCGACAATCATCCGGAAAATATTTAATTAATGATAATTATATTTATGCCCTGCCGCCCTGTCAATGGTTTTCCACGCTTAAGAGTGTATATAATCGTGACACATGTTGACAAAGTACTTGTGCAAACGAAAATCCTCAGTAAGCTCCGGGTGGAAAGCAGCAGCCAGCAGGTTCCCCTGGCGGGCTAAAATCACCTTTTCCTGGAAAGAGGCCAACACCTTCACCTCAGGCCCAACCTTTTCAATATAGGGGGCTCTGATAAACACAGCCCTGATTGGATTATCCCCAATTTCCGGCACCGGGAGGTCGATTTCAAAGCTGTCCACCTGGCGGCCGTACGCATTGCGCTTGGCGGTAATATCCATTAAACCTAACCTGGGCTGATTGCTGCCTACAATATCTTTGGCCAGGAGGATGAGACCTGCACAAGTTCCGAAAATAGGGAAGCCTTTCCGGCCGAGAGCCTGAATTTTATCCAGCAGGCCGAAATCCACCAGGAGTTTCCCGATGGCAGTGCTTTCCCCGCCGGGTAAAATCAAACCTGCCAATCCTTCCAGATGCTCGGCTTTACGTACTTCAACCGGTCCACAGCCACAGCTTTCCAGAGCCTTGCCATGCTCCCGGAAAGCTCCCTGCATGGCCAAAACACCAATCTTCATTGCCTTGCCCCCCGAACTAATACCCTGGTAATAGACTTAACCGGCAGCTTTCCCGATAATTACCAGCCGCGCTCCTGCATCCGCTGCTCACTGGCAAGAGTGGAAATTTCAATTCCGGGCATAGCTTCGCCCAGGTCTTTGGAGATTTCGGCAAGTACCTTGGAATCGTTGAAATGAGTGGTAGCAGCCACAACTGCTTTAGCCCGGGCAGCCGGATCAGAGGATTTGAAAATTCCGGACCCTACAAAAATTCCGTCCACACCCAACTGCATCATGAGCGCAGCATCGGCAGGAGTAGCAATACCACCGGCAGCAAAGTTAACTACAGGCAGACGGCCCTCCTTGGCGATTTGCACTACCAGCTCATAAGGTGCGCCCATGTTCTTGGCGGCGGTCATCAGTTCCTCCCTGGGGAGGCTCTGCAGCCAGCGAATTTCGCCCATTACGGTGCGGAAGTGCTTAACTGCCTCTACTACGTTACCGGTTCCGGGTTCTCCTTTGGTGCGGATCATGGCCGCACCTTCGCCGATTCTCCGGAGAGCTTCGCCCAGATTTTTGGCGCCGCAGACAAACGGCACCTTAAAGGCAAATTTGTCAATGTGATACTGGTCGTCAGCAGGGGTTAAAACTTCACTCTCATCGATATAGTCAACCCCCAGAGCCTCCAGAATCTGGGCCTCAACGAAATGGCCAATTCTGGCCTTAGCCATTACGGGAATAGTAACTGCATCCTGAATACGCTGTATGATGGTAGGGTCCGCCATTCTGGCCACTCCACCGGCCGCCCGGATGTCGGCAGGAACCCTCTCCAAAGCCATAACGGCACATGCCCCGGCTTCTTCTGCAATCTTCGCCTGCTCAGGGGTGGTTACATCCATAATTACCCCGCCCTTAAGCATGTCAGCCAATCCTGATTTCACCCGAAAAGTACCCTGTTCAACCACTTTCAAGTCCCTCCTAATTTAACTTCACCTGTGCTACCTGGTTTTTACCAGCCTGCCCGGCTAAATTATACTAAATCATTTTACTACATATTTGGACTAATGACAAGTTTTTTGTAGAATTCCGACAGGGATACTTCCTTTGGGCCGGAGGGCTGCAGGACACCCTGAAAAATAAAGGTTGGGGCGATTACCCGGAAGTAACCGCCCCACCTGCTGATTTAACTTTTGGTGACTCCCTTGAGCATCGCCGATACTGCCGGGGTAGTTTTGGGAGTATCCCTGTGGCAGGCCTTGCACTGGTTGCTGGCCTTGGCCCCATTGTGACACACCAGGCAGGTACCCATGGGAACCGCTTTATTGGTCCTGTACTTTTTAGCATCCCTTTCACCAAAAGCTGATACATCTGAGACTTTCTGGGCGATTAGTTTCTCACTGACATTGTAATGGGTAATACTGCTGTGACAATCGATACAGTCTACCCCTTTTGCCATATGCAATTGGTGGGGCACGATATTGTTCTGAGAGGGTGTAATTATCCTGGCCTCACTGTGGCATTTGGTGCAGGTAGCATTGGAGATAAAAGATTTGGCTACAATGGGCGTCTCAAAAAACCCACGCCAGTGCTTATAAGTAAAGTCCGTCAGTTCAATATCGGTATGACACTTCAGGCAGCCTACCCTGTTATGGGAGGAAATCTGCCAGGTAAAGACATTGGGGTTCATTTCATGGCAATTTTTGCAGAAGCCTGCTTCCTTTTTATTTTGGGTATAGGGAATACTTCCCTGGGTAAACAGTATTGCTGCCAGCATGGCCACAACCACCATGCCTAATACAACCTTTACTACCTTGCTAATTGACACTTCTCCACCCCCCTTTCACCATAGGCTTCTATTTGAAGCCCAGTGGGACCATATGGTATAGAAACCACAAGAGGAATCCCCCGTAAATGAGCATTTCAAGCACTATCAAGGTCTTGCTGCGGGCGTACTTGAACTCTTCCATATTTTATCACTCCTCTATATAGACAACTTCGGTGTCTTTGTAGCGGGGAGTTCCTTTGGACTGCCCCGGAGCATAAGGCTCAGGAGGATAACCGTTCTTTTCGTAATCTTTCAGAATCCGGTCCAGTTCGGCAGGGTGTTCGTGCCCCATCACCTTTTTGGACATCCGCCCGGTCCACCAAACCATGCTGCCGGGGAAGAAGTCCGGACAAAAATGGACATTGTAGAAGTGAATAGCGAAGATAAAGACTATGGCCAGTACAGCTTCATCACTGTGCCCAACCTGCCAGATATCCAGGATCCAGCGGGGAAAAAGGGCCATCCCCCATTCCGGGAAAGTCATAAACACCCCGGAACCCCCGATGACAAACATCCCCCAGAATACAGCCCAGTAGTCGAATTTTTCCTTGTAAGAATAGCGGTCATATCTTGGCGGCTGGTCAGAACGTCCGGTGTAGAAATTGAGGGTGTCAACCACATCTTTAATATCTTTCGGACCAGGCAAGATCGCCCAGCCCAGTTTCCGCTGGCAGGCTCGCACAGCCATCCAGATCAGGTGGTAAATACAACCGGCAACCATCGTCCAACCGCTGATTACATGCACCATAAACAAGTTATCAAATCCGCCGAAAAAGACCATCACCTTTGGAGCAAGCGCTACTTTCCAAAACTTAATCGCGAGTCCTGTAATGGATAACATGATAAAGGTGGAGAACATGATGATGTGTTGAATACGTTGATGGATATCAAACCTCTGAAATTCCCTGGGGACTTTCTCCGGATTTGCCGTTTTAACTTCCATCCCAATCACCTTCCTTTTTTCCTAGTGACTGTCTTTTCTGTTCAGGCTTTTCAGCCGCCGGTACAGGTCCAATTCCACGTGCACAAAGAATATGGTGATTACACTTACGGTCAGCCAGACCATGAACTTTAAGGTCCAGTACATAGGCTCACCCGGGCCTCCGCGCTCAAATACCCAGTGTTCTGTCCCTTTGGCAAAATTCCGCTCAGCTTTGTAATGACATTTAGCACATGTGGCTGGAACATTTTTTTCAGCCACCGGGGATTGGGGGTCCTTAGGTCCTAGGATATCATGGGAGCCGTGACAACTGGCACAACTGGCCGCTTTCTTACTGCCTGACAGGACTGCTTTACCATGAAAACTCTCCTCATAAGACTCCAGGATTTTGTGATTGTGGCAGCCGCCACAGCTTTCCGGAATGTTGGTTATATAGTCCTGAGCCCGTTCATCTTCTTTTTTCAGGATGTTGTGGGCGCCATGACAGGACCAGCAGTAGACCGCTTTGCCTTCAGCGTTGGCTTTGGCATGTGCACTTTTGGCATATACTTTGGTGATATCCGCATGACACCGCTGGCAGTTGTCATTTACTGCTTTTTCCAGCTCTTTTCCTTTCATGGCTCCTACGTGCGGGTAATCCACAATATCCGTGTGACAGGTAGTGCACTTGTTGCTGCCGTGCTGGGACTCAAAAAAGTCATTTTCATTGACATAGAGGCTGACAATTTGCCCCTGGTATTTCAGCTTCAAACCCACTGCCCCATGGCAGCGCAGGCATCCGTCATTAAATTCAGCCACTTTTTTCGGGTCCTCCAGTGCCTGCGCCTGTACCGGGGCCCAAAAGAGGACTAAACCAATAATCATGCTCCAACTTAAAACTCCAAGCAGAGTGGATAATAATATCCTGTTCTTCATTAGCCAAAGGTCACCCCTTTCACCCTTATTCCGGGATTCTACATTACCGGAGGCCAAATCAGGCTAATCGCCAAAGCGAATGTAGCCATAGAAATAACTACTCCGTTAATTACAAATACCGCGGCTCGGGTCAGGGTTCCTTCCAGCTTCAGCTTGTAAAAAGTACAGTAGGCGCTGACCAGGAAGCCAAAGATTACAGCCAATCCACCGAAAATTAAGAACAGATTTAACATAATTAATTCCCCCTTTTCCCATACATAGCTCCTACATAGCTCCGGGCCAAACAATTATCAGGGACACCGTAAAAGTTGCCAGCGAAAAAACAATCCCCAGGACTACGAAGAGCAAACCTTTGGCCAGGGTACTATTCAATTTGAAACTGTAGAAAGTTAGATAACCACTCACTGCAAATCCAAAGCCGGTAATTAACAAGAGACCAATCACAAAGAGCATTGTCATCAGAAAGCCCTCCTTTTACTCCCACCGTCCTGAGGGCAAATAAAAATACTGGCAAGTTCTCGCCAGCAGTTCTTGCTGGCCTCAGGACTAACTGTCTCCGGACTATTTGTATTTAATTTCCCAGCCTGCACCGTCAATCCGGGTATCAATGATGATAAATCGTTTACAATGCCTGCACTTGATGTAGATTTTCCGCTTTTGCTGTTGGGCGACAATCTTGCCGCATTGACAACGGACTTCCGCCAAATCAATCATTTTTTCTCGCTCCAAGCTCTTCTCCCCCTTCATTCCACACCCCTAAAACGACAGGTCATTATCTCCGCTCCCTTTTTCAACGGTCTGCTTTTATCCGGACATCACTCCTTCGCCGGTTAGAATTTGTTTTCATGAGAGGAAAACAAAAGACCAGTAGGATAGTGTTATCCTACTGGTCTCTGGACTCAAGGTCTCCGGACTCTTGGGGTTTATATGTTTTTATGTTTTCTTGTTCAGGCAAACCCAGTTACATTATCGAAATACGATTTTTGGCGCACTGGCCCTGGGTTCATTAATCCTGATCACAATAAACCGTTTGCAGTGCCTGCATTTTATGATTAAGGTGTTTTCCTGTACCTGACACACAATTTTTCCACACTGGCAGTTTACATTTTGCATGATCCCTCCACCCTCTTCTTTTTATATATTTTCCAGCTTCGCTTCAGGACTGATTTCTAATCATCCGGAACTCTGAAGCTTTCAACTGCTGCAGACACATTCCCTCCGCATAAATAACATTTCACAATACCTTTAAATTAGTGTTTCTACTCAAACACTGGTTGAGTAATCTCTAACTCCTCAAATACCTTAATGTACAATCTCTAACTACCTCAAATACCTTTGTACATAATTTCTTTCTTTAAATACCTCAAACACCTTTAATGAGCAATTTTAACTACCTCACCGTGTTAACTTGTGTGACTTTTCACAAGAAAGCGGCGCCGCTTTTGTGAATCTCTGTCTTTACAATATGGTATTCGGCAACTCCTAAATAATTCCTTCTTTTTGAGTAAAATTTTTTATATTTTTTATTAAATAATTAGCAGTGTTCTTGTTAGTTTACTAAAATAGATAGCCTTAAGTAATCAATTATTACTATTAAAAGGCAAAAACGCTGCCTTAGATACCGGTTTTCAGCTTATTGTGCTTGTGCTCACATGCTCATTTTTGTTCTTGAGCTTTTCTTATTACAATAAGCAAAACCCCTATTCAACAGAATAGAGGTTTTCTTGTTTGTCTGGCAATGACCTGCTCTCCCGGGACCCTGCGGTCCAAGTACCATCGGCGCTGGAGGGCTTAACTGCCGTGTTCGGAATGGGAACGGGTGGACCCCCTCCGCCATTATCACCAGACTATATGGCTCCCCGGGCAGGACTCGAACCTGCAACCTACCGGTTAACAGCCGGGTGCTCCACCATTGAGCTACCGAGGAATATAGCGGTTCCAGCAATGGTATAAGTAACTTTGCTG
>JAJZTU010000053.1 GCA_021848765.1 Bacillota bacterium | reverse complement strand
AGGAACCTTTTCCCCATTTAAACCTTTCCCCTTTCTCTCCCCCGGCTCCTACCGTGTGTATCTAATATTTATTCAGGCACACAAAAAAATCGACCCTGTGAATTATCACCCAGTCGATTTTCCCGTTCTTGAGGATTCGCTTAACTTTTTAGAAAGCGGATAGGTCACTTTTATCATTTCGCAGATAATAGGCTACCCAGGATATTATGCACTACAGGAGACTTGAGCAATTCAAACAATCCCCTGGTATTAATCCCTTCTCCCTTTTCCGGTTGACTAGCTGCAGGTAATAAGGTTTCTTTCCCACTCTTCAGGGGTTCGAGAATTTTAATCAGGTTATCCAGTTCGTGGATAGTCTCTTTTACAGTCTGGCGCAGTTCCGCAACCCCCCGCAGAAATTCCTCGGTCCCGGTTCCACTCCCCGGTGTGGCCCAGGCGGGCGATGCAGCCGTTTTTACAACTGTCGTATCCGCCGGTGCTAACCGTTCTGCCAATGCTCCGGTTACCGGCTGTCCGTCACTCTTGAACACCTTGACTCTAGGTTTTTTCCTTGCACTCTTTGAAAATGCGTTTGTAACTGTCATGCTTTCAACTCCTTCCCGTTAGTCATTCTTCAATAGTTCCCCTAACAGTTCATTAGCTACCTGGCGAAATTTTGGTGAGTTAAGCACTTCTAAAATGTCGGCCGCCTGCCCTTCCACTTCCTTTAAATCAGCCCTGGAAAAACCGGCCCTGGCCATTAAATCCTCACCTGCAAAACTCACCTTTTCCAGAGCTGCTTTTACCCGCAAACAGGATTCACGAACCCTCGCCACATTACCGTAAACATCACTTTCTGCACCCACCGGCGCAGCCGTTTTGGAGTTCACCTCTTTTGTCCCGCTCTGTGTTACGATCTCCTCACCCCGTTCCGGGTTCAATCTAGCCAGTAGCTGCTGCCTTCTGCTTTCCAGTTCATCAATCTTCCGGTCGTAGCCTAGCTGTTGTTCCTGAAAATGATTGATTTCCCTTTCCAGCCGTCTAAGCTGCTTCTTTACATTTGATTTGCCCACGAAACTTACCCCTCCTTAGGTGACACAACCAATTCAATTTTATTAGGACCTGCCCGGAAAAAGGCCCTGGGCTGTGCACCCAGAGCCTCCTCCCAGTCCTGGAATACTAATCGACAGTAAAGAATCCAGGGAAGATGAAGACCTCTAAGAGGACGCCGGGGATTCTGTTACCTGACCTCGAAAAAACGCGGGAAAATATCCAGAATCAAGACAAAAAGCAGCAACATGGCCAGCCGTTTATTCCCACTCTTGGTGTGTTCACACATAGGCCTATACCCCCTCGGATTTCACGGAAGGGGAACTAAAGAAGTTTTTTCAATTCATCCATTATCTTTTTGTCCCCATCACTTAATTTAGTATTCTGGTCAACCTTATTCAGGAGGTTACCGATTTTTTCTTGTTGACCCTCTACCTTGGACTGTTGGACTAAGCGTTGGATAATATTCATGGCATTTTGCTTATTATCCCCGTCCAACGTCTGTTCCCGGCTAAATTGTTCAAACAGTGCGGAAATGGCCTTTTTGTCTTCCTCACTGAGATTGGTCTTATCTAACATCGAACTTAGGGTGCTACCCTTAAGGGCTTTAAGCATTCCCATTAATTCCTTAATCCCGTTTTGCCCATCCCCAGTCATTCCTGTTGACCTCCTTATGCTTTGACAACAGATGTTAATAATTCCTTAGCCAGATTTCGTACTATCGGAAGTTTGGCCAGTTCAGCCAGTCCTGAAGCGGAACTGCTTTCCTTCGAATCCTTTGCTTTTTTTCCCATGGAGGATAGATTCCTCACCATACTGCGGAATTGCCCACTATAATCATTAATGGTCGCCAATAAACTCATAATTTCGTCCATTGTTTGGAAAGTTTTGCCGATATTCTGTTCCAGCCCCTCCAGTATCCCTTTGGTATGTTCCAGGGCAGCGAGAATATTAACCGGGCGTGCTACCCTGACTCTCGAAAAGTGACTTCCCGTATTTGTTCCGGACTTGGCAACAGGGAGAGTAGTAACCGTTTCGGATCTAACCTCTGCAGTCTTCTCTACTCCCGGACCTCCCCCTTGTTCTGAACCCAATTCTTCCAGGATTCTTTTTTTACGGGCTTCCAGCGAAATAATCCTTTCCTGGAGCTTTTCCCTGGCCCTGATATATCTTTGCAAATTCTTTTCAGTCTGCTCCAATTCTTTCCGGAGTTCCTCAACATTCATACCTGCGTTTGCACCTCCCCCCCAGGGCCAAATTTCTAAAGGCAGACCTTGGGGTTTCCTCGATTCATTATATGTTTTTAGTCCTGTAATGGCACTAAAACCTTCAACAATTTGAAATATACCGTACCGCTTAGCTGATAACTTACATAATCTAAACTGAAGATTTATGTTGGAGGTGGGTAATCATGGCAAAAAGGTCCAAGCAACCACCGCAGCTTTGGGAGCGAAAGATTGTCATTGCAACTTCACCTGAAGTTGAAGGTATGCTCTTATCCATGGCCAAAAACGGGCAATGCCGGCTAATTAAACAACTAAAACTGGTTGATGGCTATCTCTGTGAATTTCCAACCAGGGCAGAAGGTCCGATGGTATTGGAAGACCATCCCTGGGTAGCCGATGTTTTGGATGACCCCAAAATAACCCTTATTCCCCCTAGTTCTAAACTCTATTCCTCAGCTAAATCCAGAGTTACCCAAAACTGGGGCATAAAAAAAATCCAGGCTGACGAAGCCTGGAAAATAACTAAAGGCGCCGGTGTTAAGGTAGCCTTTCTGGATACCGGAGTAAGTCTGAACCATCCCGACCTGCGCGGAGGGATTAAAGGCGGAATCAATATCCTAAACCCGAAGTCACCTCCCACAGATGATAACGGACATGGCACCCATGTTGCGGGAATAATCGGAGCCCGGTTAAATGGGTTCGGTGTCACCGGGGTGGCTCCCGAGTCACACCTGTATGCAGTTAAAGCCTTTGACTCCAACGGTGAAGCCAACCTTTCCGATATCGTGGAGGGTATGCAGTGGTGCCTGGACCAGGAAATCAAACTGGTAAACCTGAGTTTCGGGATTCGTAAAGACCACCGCCTGCTGCACAGCATGGTTAAGAAAGCTGCTTCTGCCGGACTGCTTATGGTATGCGCAGCGGGAAATGAAGCTAAGGAAGGACTGGAAGACTCTGTCCTCTACCCGGCTCGCTATCCGGAGACCATTGCCGTCTCTGCCCTGACCCCTGACGATGATATCGCCGATTTCAGCAGTAGAGGCCCGGAAGTGGATTATATTGCTCCCGGTACGGATATCCTCTCCACAGCTCCGAAAGGCAGATATGATACCAAAAGCGGAACCTCTTTTGCAGCCCCCCATGTAGCCGGGTTACTGGCCCTCCTCCTGGGATACGGGAATACCTCCTATGCCAAATGCGCAGTTGAGCACTCAGCTTTAAGAAATGTGTTGACTAACACCGCCCAAAAACTTCCGCTGCTGACCCGGGACCAGCAGGGCCACGGCTTGGTTAATGCTGTGAAGGCTGTTAGTTACTTATGCCGCCGGTAAGTCCGCCGCAAGCGCCTGGTTAAAATCGGACTTTAGCACTCACCGATATCGGCGCCTAGATATTGGCTGACAACTTTCATGGCACAATAGTCCCCGCACATGGTGCAGACGTCACTTGTGTTGGGGCTTCTTTCTGCCCTGATTTGCCTTGCTTTGGCGGGATCCAGGGCCAGGGCCATTTGTCCTTCCCAGTCTAATGCCTTGCGGGCCCTGGACATGTTTAGATCCCACTCTCTGGCTCCCTTGACTCCCTTGATGATGTCGGCGGCATGGGTAGCAATCCGGGCTGCTATTACGCCCTCCCGTACATCGTCAGCGGTAGGCAGGCGCAGGTGCTCAGCGGGGGTTACGTAGCAGATGAAATCTGCCCCCGCCGCAGCGGCTACAGTTCCCCCAATGGCTGAGGTGATATGGTCGTAGCCGGGTGCAACATCGGTTACCAGAGTACCCAGAACAAAATAGGGCACCTGGGAACAGAGTTGTTTTTGCAGCAGGATGGTGGACTGAATCTGGTCAAGGGGCACGTGTCCGGGACCTTCAATCATAACCTGTACCCCTGCGGCCCTGGCCCGGTCAGCCATTTCTCCGGCCACGATCAGGCCCTGTACCTGGGCACGGTCCAGGGAATCGGCAATGCAACCGGGACGAATAGCGTCACCTATACTCAAGACCACATCGTACTTCTTAACAATTTCTATTAACCGGTCAAACTGGGCATAAAGGGGATTTTCCTGATTATTATGCAACATCCAACCGGTCAGGAATGCCCCACCCCGGCTGACAATATCCATCACCCGGCCCTGGCTTTTCAGGCGTTTGATAACTTCCAGATTAAGGGCAGTATGGATGGCCATAAAGTCTACCCCGTCAGCAGCATGGCGCTCAATGCAGGCAAACATATCATCAGCAGTCATTTCCACTACACTACCGTATTTTTCAATACTCTCAATGGTTGTCTGGTAAATGGGCACGGAGCCAAGGGGCAGGGTAGTATTGGCAATGGCGAGTTTGCGCATGCCATCAATATCACCACCGGTGCTGAGGTCCATAATAGTATCCGCGCCGGCTTCCCCGGCCACCCGGAGCTTTTCCAGTTCCAGGTTTTTATCCTTGCAGTCACCCGAAGTCCCGATACTGGCATTGACTTTGGTCCGTAGGCCCTTACCCACTGCCACAGGGTCCACATTTTCCCGGACAATATTTTTAAGAATAACAATGGTGCCGTCCAGAATTCCCTGGCGAATAAATTCAGGGGTAACCCCCTCCTTTTCGGCCACCCTTACCATCTCCGGGGTAATTTCTCCTGTTCTTGCCAATTCTAATTGGGTCATCTCAAATTCCTCCTTAGTAAAATAGTATTTTGATTTTATTACAGGCAGCTACTAGCAGGTTTCCTGCTCTCTTCCCAGATATTCACCCACTACCTTCATGGCACAGAAGTCTCCGCACATAGTGCAGACATCGCTGGTATTAGGGCTTCTTTCTTCCCTGATCTTTCTGGCTTTTACCGGGTCCAGGGCACGGTTGATCTGGCCCTCCCAGTCCAAGGCCTTGCGGGCTTTGGACATTTCCAGGTCCCACTCCCAGGCGCTGGGGACCCTTTTGGCCAAGTCGGCAGCGTGGGCTGCAATACGTGAGGCCAGTACCCCCTCCCGCACATGGGCTACAGTAGGAAAGGTTACATGCTCCGCCGGGGTCACATAGCATAGAAAATCTGCACCGGCCTGGGCTGCTAAGGCTCCGCCAATAGCAGCTGTGATGTGGTCGTATCCCGGGGCCACATCAGTAGCAATGGGGCCGAACACAAAATAAGGCGCCCCGCTGCACATTTGTTTCATTAACTGCACTGTGGCCGCAATTTGGTCAATTGGAGTGTGGCCCGGCCCTTTAATCATAATTTGCACTCCGGCCGCCCTGGCCCGGTCAACCAGTTCGCCCAAAATTATCAATTCCTGGACCTGGGCTCTGTCCAGGGAATCAGCGAGACAACCCGGGCGGAAAGTATCTGCCAGGCTCAGACAAACATCATGCCGGTGAGCAATCTCCAACAGCCTGTCAAAGTGGGTAAACAGGGGATTTTCCTGTTGATTATACAGCATCCAGGCGGTTAGGAAGTTGCCACCGTAACTGACTATGTTTTCTACCCTTCCCTGCCGCTCCATGCGCTTTAGGGTATCCCAGGTCAGGGAACAGTGCAAACCCATAAAATCCACCCCGTCCCTGGCCTGACGCTCAATGACCTCAAAAAGTTCATCCACTGTTAACTTGACGATGGCCCCGTGTTTTTCAATGGCTTCAACCACAGCCTGGTAAATGGGCAAAGTGCCTACGGGCTTATCAGTAGCCTCAAGTGTTCTCAGCCGCATCTCGTCAATGAGTTTACCACTACCGCCACTGCTCAGATCCATGATCGCATCCGTTCCTGCTTCAATGGCCGCCTGTACCTTGGCCAGCTCCTCTTCCACATCCACAAAGCCCTTAAGGGTGCCAATACTGGCACTGACCTTGGTTGCCAGGCCGGAGCCAAAGCCTACAGGATTAATGTGTTTACGGTTTCGGTTACGGGGAATAACTACCGTTCCCGCAGCAACCCGCTGGCGGATGGTCTCGCCATCCAGTTTCTCCCTGGCTGCTACTATGCCCATCTCCGGGGAGACCACGCCGGAGCGGGCCAGCTCTAATTGGTTCATTTTCGTTACCTCCTCTTCATTTATTACATGCAAAAAGTCCACAGTCTTATCCCAGACTGTGGACTTTACCATCACCCACGTGACCAGCACCTTTCTACCGAAGGGGTCAGCACAATAGCAACAGGCAGGTCTCCTGACTCCCGGGTCATTGCCGCTTGCCAGCCTTCCCAGGAATTTTCCCAGTGGCTTTGTTGGCAGAGACTACCCGGATACAGTGGCGGGACCGCTCAGGACTTTCACCTGATTCCCTATTCTCCCTCCGCTTTCGCCTTAGAGGGCACCGGTTGCATGATTAAGTTTTACTATTAATTTCTTCATTTTTTTGAATTTTCCTGCCTGCAAAAAAAATAAATTTTATTGCCGGCTCAAAATGTAGATCTCATCCGGTCCCCTTGATATAACTCTACCAACTGCCGGACAGCATCAGCAGCAGATACCACAGGTTCCACAGGCAATCCTGCAGCCGACAAACGGTAAAACAAATCAACCAGGATAGGCGGTTCCAAACAAGCTTCCCGGAGGACGTCGGCTCTGGTGAGGACTTCCTCCGGCTTGCCTTTCAATACCAGGTGTCCCCTGTTTAAGATATAGACCTGATCGGCAATTTGAGGAATAAGGTCCATGTCATGGGTAGTAATCACCAAGGCCGTACCGTACCTGGCATTTAGGGAGTTCATCAGATTGACCATTTCTACCCTTGACTTGGGGTCCAAACCGGTAAATGGTTCGTCCAGAATCAACAAATCCGGTTTCATGACCATGGCCCCTGCTACAGCAACCTTCTTCTGCTCACCACCGCTTAAGTAGTGGGGGATTTTATCCCGCAAATGCCAGATATCCAGTTCACGCATAATGGCCTCCACCAGGGTTTTCACCTCAGAAGGCGGGAGTCCGTGATTTAAGGGAGCAAAGGCAACATCATCCATTACTGTCGGCCCGATAATCTGTTCATCCGCATTTTGGAAGACCACACCGATTCGCTTGCTGACCTCCCGGAAGTCCTTTTTGGGACTGCGGCCAAAAACCTCCACCAAGCCTTCCACAGGCTCCAGCAGGCCCATAATGTGGCTGAGCAGGGTGGTCTTCCCGGAACCGTTAGGCCCAAGTACAGCCACCCTTTCGCCCCTCCGGATGGTAAAGACCAGGCCGCAAATAGCAATCTCAGTCCGGTCAGGGTAAATATGCCTGAGACAATTCACCCTGACAATTTCCTGTTCTACTTCCTTCATATACCAATCACAACTCCTCCGAAGATTATCCCCCAAACCAGCGGCCAAAGGTCATACCGGCATACTCCGGTACTTGCGGTTCGCAGCCCAAGCTTTCCCTGATAGCCCCGTAAAGCCATTATGCAGTACATCCGCTCAGCCATTTCCCAGGAATGAATAAAGACAATACCCAAGCCGGCGGCCACCCTGGGGACGTTCTTCCAAAAAGCCAGCCCCGAGTAACCCCCCCTGAGTTTCAACGCTTTTAAGTGGTTACTCAACTGGTCCAGAAGTAGAAAAAAGCACCGGTAAGTCATGATTAAGCCATCCGTCACCAAGGTGGGCAGAAACCTCCCCAGCACCTGGAACAACTCCCCGTAAGGTGTGGTTGCCAGGACGATTATCAGGACAAGCCCTGCAGTCAGGGACCTGAGTATGGTGAGCAGGCTCAGAAAACTCCACCCTTGCGCAGCCAGGGCGAAGAGGGTGGCAAAAAAAACAGGATACCCCAAAAAAGGCCAAAGCTTAAGCATGGGCAGCCCTTCTACCAGAATTAGGACAACCAGCAGCGCTGCCATAGTAGTTAGGGGTACCCAGCCCCTGGAGAAGATTACCCCTGCCAGCACCACTGCGAGCATAACGAGTTTGCTCCAGGCACCGGCCCTATGTAAAGGGCCGTGGCCATTCACTGCCAGGTTGTCAATATACGCCAGGTCCATGACCCTATCACCTCAAATTTGCTCCGGGTTTTCTTGCCCGCCATCCCGTCCGAGGATATCAGGGCGAACCCGCAAAATGAAATTTACCAAAACGGAGATAGCTACAGTTTCCAAAAGAATACCCGTGCCTGCTATGGGCAGTATGGCCTTGGCCAGCGTTGGCCATGAATTAAGCTGAAGTTTACCGCTAAATGCAGGCAAAGATTGCTCTTTCAGGCCTTTTTCAACATCTTGATGGCCTTTATCAGTGTCTTTGGGTCCTTTTGCACCGTCATGTTCATCATGTTCATCATGTGCAAGAACATGGCTTGGGTCGACCCCGGAAAAAACTACCACTTCCAGCATTAGCGCATTGGACAGCACCAAAGTCAGGATAACGGTCAAGGCCGCTGCCCGCACTACAGTCATCTGCTTGCTCAACACAGTAAAAATCCCGTAACCAAACATAGCTTCCAAACCAATTAACAGGGTATTGATCCCTACCACAGTTAAGCCTCCGTGGCCTACAAAGCCCAGCAGCAGATTAATTATGAAGGCAGCGATAAAACCTAACCAAGGACCTAAAACGATACCCATAAAAACAGTTAAATTAAGGTGAGCCGGAATCGGCCCCAGGGGCACTGACATGGCTAAAAGCACCAGTGCACACACCACACCCAGCTTCGGCACCAACTCCTTAAGGTCCCTATGCCGCAGCCTGTAAAGGGAAAACGCCACTCCCAGGCCGGTCAGGATGAATCCCAACAGCAGCCAGATGGGAGCAATTACTCCATCAGGGATATGGATATGACTCATGATTACCTCCTTAGTACCTGGTCCGATCCCAGGGCATTCAAGGTGAACTACACCCTTCACAATAGCCGTATACCTCAAACCGGTGGCCGGTTATTTTAAACTTACAACTGAGTCCCATTCCGCTGATCTGCTGCATTGGACAAACCGGGATTTCTAAGGTCTGGCCGCAGCCCAGGCATACCAAATGATGATGGTGGTCCTGCGAATAGCAAAGTTTATAGCGGCTGCCCCCGTCTCCCAGCACCATTTCGTGAACCAATCCCATCTGCTTGAGCAGACTCAGATTCCGGTACACTGTGTCAAAGCTTACCGCAGGAAACCTGGCCCTGAGCTTAACCAGAATTTCTTTGGCAGTCCAGTGTCTTTCCTCAGCCAGGAGGATTTCCACAATGGCCCGCCTTTTTCCCGTTAACTTATGCCCTGCTGCTCCTAACTCCTGCATAATCTGTTCCAACATATCCTCACCCGCTAAATCAGAAATATTCTTATTTAGTTTATATTATCTAACTATATGCTTTCCAGTCAAGGGCTATACCCCCGGTTTCTGCCAGAGATTTAAATTAAATCCCAAAACAAAACGGACAGCAGGCTTTCATCCGCTGTCCGTTGCTTCCCCTATCATAATTATAAACCCCTGCTGCAAAGCACCCTTTACAAATTGAGATCCTTGCGCTCTCCGGTCTCCAGGTAGAGTACTCCTTCTCCGATATTGGTAGCATGGTCGGCAATCCGCTCCAGGTATCTGGCTACTAACAGAAGATGGGTGCCCTGGACAACTGTCCGGGGATCCCTCTGCATTATCTCCAGCAGTTCATCAAAGACCTGGCGGTACAGGTGGTCAATTTCGTCATCCTTGCTGCAGGCCTTTTGCGCCAGTTCAATATCAGCGTTGACATAGGAATCCAGAACGCTGCGCACCATATTTTGAGCAAGCTTAGCCATCCTGGGAATATCGATCAAAGGTTTAATCAGCGGCTCATTGGCCAATCTCAAGGTAATTTTGGCAATATCGGTAGCATGGTCACCCATACGCTCCAGGTCGGTAATAATCCCAAACGCAGTCCCGATTCTCCGCAGGTCCTTGGCGATAGGCTGTTGAGTGGCGATGAGGATCATACACTTGTCCTCGATTTCCCTCTTCAGATTATCAATTGCCTCATCCCCATCTATAACCCTTTGGGCCAGCTTGGCGTCCTGCTTGGCCAGGGAGTGTACAGCCTCATCAATGGCCGCTTCTACCAAACTGCCCAAGCGCAATATCTCCCTTTGCAGATCCTCCAGTGCTTTGTCATAAGTCTGTCTTGTTGAACTCATAATTGTCACTCCCAACTCCTTGCATTTGATATAGAGCAAAAGATCAACCAAAACGACCGGTAATGTAGTCCTCAGTACGTTGGTCTCTCGGCCTGGTAAAGATTTGTTCCGTATGATCAAACTCTACGAGTTCTCCTGTCAGGAAGTATGCGGTATAATCGGAAACCCTGGCAGCCTGTTGCATATTGTGGGTTACAATCACTATGGTGTACGTATTCTTAAGTTCATGGATAAGTTCCTCTACCTTCAAGGTGGAAATCGGGTCCAAAGCAGAGGTAGGTTCATCCATCAGGAGCACATCCGGCTCTACCGCTAAAAGCCGGGCAATACACAGGCGCTGCTGTTGCCCTCCGGAAAGGCCCAGGGCCGGCTTATTTAAACGGTCTTTTACTTCATCCCACAGGGCGGATTGTTGGAGGCTGCGTTCCACCAGTTCATCCAGCACTTGTTTTTTCTTGATACCGTGAATCCTGGGTCCGTAAGCGATATTGTCATAGATGGACATGGGGAAAGGGTTAGGGCGCTGAAACACCATTCCTACCTTTTTCCGCAGGCTTACTACATCCATATTGTTATCATATATATCTTCACCATCCACCGTTACCTTCCCCGCGATGCGTACACCGTCAATTAAATCATTCATCCGGTTCAGGACCCGCAAAAAGGTGGATTTTCCACATCCGGAAGGACCGATGAGGGCAGTGATCTTCTGTTCCTTCAAGTCCACATTAATATCAATCAATGCCTGGTGTTCGCCGTAGTAGAGATTTAGATTTTCGACTGCTATTTTTTTATTCTCCTGCACGACAGTCTGTTCCTCCTTAAGTTATGCCTAAATAACATGTTAAAAAGAGGTGGCCGGTAACCACCTCTATGCAATTGTAAACATTTCTAGTTTAAAGCTATCCGGGCGATACGTCAACAGGTTTAAAGCGAAAACGGGTAATGCAACTGTTTTAATCTTAGCAAGAAATTGTTAAAAACCCAGGGAGGTTTTGTTAAGTTACTGTTAATCCTTGTCCAGCCTGTCTCACCATTACTTTGGCCACTTTTAGTATTTCTCCTCCCCATTATTTTGATTAAAGGCAGCTTCTGGGGGCAACAGTTTGCAGATAGTGCTGTATCTATTGTTCGGAATTGGCCCTCATGATATAATTTTCGTTAATTATGTAGCTTAAGGAGCGCCGACATTATGGATAAGCCGCAGATATCCCCTGAAATTTTCCAAGTTTCCCCAAGAGATAACCTGATTTTATTAGCGGGAAGGGTTTGGGACGGCATAAGCACGCAACTCCTGGGTCCTACCGCTATTTACATAGAAGCAGGGCGTATTGCCAGGCTGGAACAATGGCCTCGGCAGGACATTCCCGGCAATACAGATGATCATTATCAGTACCTTACAAATAGCTCTGCACGGGTGCTGGATTTTTCTCACCTGACCCTGCTTCCTGGCCTGATTGACTGTCACATTCATCTGGCCCTGGATGGAATAGATTTTCAACAGGCTGCCGCCCAGTGGGAGTGTCCTGAAGCTTTAGGGGCACGTTTGTCCGCGGAATTGCAGCATTACCTCTCCAGAGGGGTTCTGGTGGTCCGTGATGGCGGGGACCGTCCGGGTATTGCCTTCCGGACGGCACAGGCTGTACAAGAGGGTAAACTTAGCGGACCGCGAATTCTGGCCTCCGGACAGGCAATTGTAAGGAAAGGGAAATATGGTTCTTTTTTAGGTGGAGGGGTAACTTCTCCCGAAGAAGCCGGGAAGGTTATTGAACAACTGGCCGCACAGGGGGTTTCCCAGATAAAAATAGTGACTTCAGGCATTGTAAGCTTTTCAGAATACGGTAAGGTGGGACCATTACAGTTTAATCCAAATGAGCTGCGTTCCATGGTGGATTTCGCCCACCGGCTGGGTCTGCGGGTCATGGCCCATGCCAGCTCAGAAGAAGCAGTTGCCACCTGCCTGCAGGCGGGTGTTGATTCAATAGAACACGGCTATTTTCTCAGTTCAGAATCTTTTAGGGCAATGGCCTACTATGGTGTGGCCTGGGTACCTACTGTGGTCCCGGTGGCCAATCAGGTGCTAAAACCGGGCTGCCGCGCGGGATATACCCCCCGGCAGGTTGAGGTAATTTCCCGGACCTACCGGGAGCACCAGCAGAAATTGCACCAGGCCCACCACCTGGGAGTCCCTTTGGCCATCGGAACAGATGCCGGGGCAGGCGGGGTGCTCCACGGTTATGCCCACCTGGAGGAAATGCAGTTGTTTTCGGAGGCCGGTCTTGCCAATGTTGCCATCCTGCAGGCAGCCACCAGCCGGGCAGCTAAAGTACTGGGCCTGGAAAAAGAATATGGCACCATTGCTCCCGGCAAGGCGCCCTGTCTTCTGGGTGTCTCTGTTAATCCCTTGGAAGATCTCAATTTTGTCAACGCTATCCAGATGATAGTTCTGCCTCAAAGCTCAAATCAAGCTTAACTTACAAATTGCTCGAGTCTAAACCGCAGATAATCAGATTGATAACCTCTTCCACCTTTTTATCAACATTAGCTGCCACTGTTTCATCTACCACAATTTCCAGAAAATCATCCCTGCCAATGATCAGCCGGGCATTTTCCTGATCCTCTTTTGCTTGGCCGTCTGAGGTGATGATGGTTATCAGGCCATTATCGACGAAAAGCTTGGCTATTTCCGCCTTTCTTCTGGTTTGTTCATCGGTATCGGTGATTGCTATATCTGAACTCACTCCATTTGTAAGCTGTGCATTATCCAGATAATATACTCTTTTGCGTAAATCAAACAGTTCTTTTTCCAATTTAACCGCTAATGTATTTATCACTGCTGACTCACCGTTTACCGCTTCTGCAGGCCCGGTAATCCAAACTACCAGGCCTTTTTGATTATCCCGATTTTCCCTGTCCGCCCTGGTTACCAGTTTTTCAGCCTTGCTGTTATTGCCGGTAACCGCTATTCCGGCTGCATTGGACACTTCTTCCGCCCCGGAGATAATCCCTCCGCCGCTTACGTCATAGCCGTCAACGATAACGAACCTCCCGGTGTTTTGGTTATCTTTGAATTCGTCAAAGCAAACCAGTTGTTTGGTCTTGATCACAACTTCAGCAACATCATTAATCTTAACTGCCCGGGCAGCTTCGATGGTTTCCAAGCTGGAAGCATCAATAACTTTATCAATGGAGAAAATCTCACACTCGACTTCCTGGGTGGTTAATTTTAGTTTATATTTTTTACCCTTGACTAAATCACTTCTCCCCATCCAAAACAAGTTAGCTTTGAACAGGTTGGAGGTCAAAGGACGGTCCTGGACATGGGAGATAAACTCTCCTCTTTTGTTAAAGAACTCGTCGGTAACCGTGATGCCGACTGACATACCGGCCCGGACCGCAGCTGTTTTGTCCTGTTTTACCCAGTACTCTATGGTCTTAACCCGGGTAGTTTTATTGCCGGGTGAAATTAGAATTTCATCACCCACATTTAACTTCCCGGTCTCTATGCGACCGGCAATAATTCTACGGTCATCGAATTTGTATACATCTTGAATGGGAAATCTCAAGGGCTTATCCTCCAGGCCCTTTTCTTTTTCGAAAAGGTCCAGAGCCTCCAGGACCGGTTCACCTTGATACCAGGGCATGTTTTCAGACGGTACGGTCATATTCTCGCCTAAAAAAGCGGAAACCGGAATATATTTTAACGGGTAGACCTGCAAATTATTTAAGAACTGATTAAAATCAGCTTTAATTTGGTTATATTTTTCCTCCGAATAACCGATTAAATCCATTTTATTGACGATTACATATACTTTCCGGATTCCTAACAGGGAAAGGATGTAACCATGCCTTTTGGACTGTTCCTGAATCCCTTCGTGGGCATCGACAATGAGCAGCGCAGCTTCGGCATTTGCCGCCCCGGAAATCATATTTTTCAGAAACTCCTTGTGTCCGGGGGCATCAATGATGATATAGTCCCTTTTCCCGGTAAAAAACTGCAATTGGGTTGTATCGATAGTGATACCTTGTTTTTGTTCTTCTTCAAAAGCGTCTAAAAGATAAGCATACTCGAAAGGTTTACCCTTTTCTTTCGAAATTCGCTTAACCTTTTCGATAGCGCCTTCGGGCAGGGACTTGGTATCATACAGGAGCCTTCCGATCAAAGTTGATTTACCGT
>JAJZTU010000052.1:1523-14554 GCA_021848765.1 Bacillota bacterium | reverse complement strand
TTCTCACCCGGCATACCAAAGGCGTTCTGTTTGAAAGTTAGCGTGCTGAGAGTGTCCTTCTTCCGAAATCCTGGCGGCTTAGCCAATAGATCACCGTTTTTGCGGTGGCTGTACCACGAACGGTACGAATCGTCCAGTTCCGCCAAGACTTCCTGGGCGGTCTGACTGGGCAGGAGTTTATACCAGCGGTTGGTTTTCAGTGTTTTGCACTGGTCCGGGAAGCCCGGGATTTGGCCGGTTTCCTGCCAGACAACCCTGCGTTCATAGTTCGCCACATTCCACATTTTAGTGGCGGCATACCCGGCAAGTCCTAACAGCAAAGCAGCTTGGTCGCTAAGCTTGACAATCTTGGCCTTAGCTGTGAGCAATTGATCCGGTTCTTCTCTGATAAGTTGGCCCGACTCATCATATTTTTTCTTCTTGCGTTTCAGTTTTTCACCCCCTTGTCTTTTGTCCGGCAATGTATCGATAATGTCTGATGGACTGATGGAAGACAAGGCATTAACTAAAAGCTGAACATGATCCGGCATTACTTCTAACGCCACAATAATTAATTTGTGTTCATCGCATACTTCTTGCAGGATCTCCCTAAACCTTCTATCTACGTCCTTAACTAATACCTTGCGCCTGTAGCGCGGGCAAAACACAAAATGATAGTTGATTAAAGAAACGGTGGTGGTTGTTCGTCTATATTCCTGTCCCATATTAATATTGTATCAGTTCTGCCAAAATACTACAACAGGATACAAAAAAGAAACGAAACGGGAGTCGCCTTCATCCCACGATTGAAACCGTGGGCTTTTGGCTACGTTCCCTGTAAACATAATCATCCCTCCTAAATTTTTTGGTGTACCCCTCCCCGGAGATTATGAGTTCTGGTAGCTATAAAAACCCTTGCCGGTTTTTCTGCCCAGGTGTCCGGCCCGGACCAGCTTCTTGAGCAGGGGGCAGGGCCGGTACTTGGAATCCCCGGTCTCTGTATGCAGGGTTTCGATAACCAGCAGCAGGGTATCCAGGCCGATGAGGTCAGCCAGAGCCAAAGGCCCGATGGGGTGATTGGCCCCCAGGACCATGCCCTGGTCGATATCCTCAGCGCTGGCTGTACCTTCGGCCAGGACAAAGATGGCCTCATTGATCATGGGTACCAGAATCCGGTTTACTGCAAAGAGGGGAGCCTCGTTCACTGTAATCCCTACCTTGCCGAAACTTTCCACCATGCCTTTAATCACCTGAAAAGCTTCCTCAGAGGTCTCCTGGCCTTTGATGATTTCCACCAGTTTCATCACCGGAACCGGATTAAAGAAGTGCATCCCCACCACCTTATCCCGGCGGGTAGTGGCAGTAGCAAGCTCAGTAATACTTAAGCCCGAGGTATTGGAAGCAAGGACGGCGGAGTCCTTGCAAACAGCATCCAGTTCCTTGAACAGGGCCTTTTTTAAGTCCATCCTCTCGATTATGGCCTCAATAATTACATCAGCTTCAGCCAAGTCATTGAGATTTACCGTTCCCCGGATCCGGCCCAAAATCTCCCGGGCGGCCCCTTCTTCCAGTTTTCCCTTCATGACTGCCCTCTGCAGGTTTTTATTGATGGTACTGAGACCTCTTTGGACAAACCCTTCCTCAATATCCCGCATAATCACCTGGTACCCGGCCTCTGCCGCAATTTGGGCAATGCCGTTACCCATAGTTCCTGCACCAACCACGCCAATAGTCCTAATCACTGCCACTAACTTCCAACTCCTTTCCTGTCTGTTTAATCTCTCTCTACTATAACCGCCATTCCCATGCCTCCGCCTATACACAGGGTAGCCAATCCCCGGCGCCCGTTGCGGCGGGCCAATTCGTAGAGCAAGGTGACAATTAACCTGGCTCCCGTGCTGCCCACGGGATGCCCCAGGGCTACTCCGCTCCCGTTAACGTTGACAATTTCCCGGTTTAGTCCCAGGAGTTTCTCACAGGCCAGGTACTGGGCAGCAAAGGCTTCATTTACTTCGATGAGGTCAATGTCTCCCAGAGTGAGACCGGCTTTCTTCAGGACCTTGCGCACTGCCGGAACCGGACCATAGCCCATGAGGTCAGGCTCTACCCCTGCCCAGGAATAAGCCACTATCCTGCCCAGAGGCTGCTTACCCAGTTGCTCAGCTTTTTGCCTGGAGGTTAGCACCAATGCAGTTGCTCCATCATTGAGGCCGGAGGCATTGCCTGCAGTTACCGTACCGTCTTTGCGGAATGCCGGGCGGAGTTTGTCCAAACTCTCCAGGGTTATGTCCCGCCTGGCGTGTTCGTCGACGGCAACCACTTTGGGTTCCCCCCGCCGTTGGGGGACTTTTACCGGGACAATCTCCCCGGTAAATCTTCCTGAATCAATAGCCGCAATAGCGTTTTGGTGGCTGCGCAGGGCTATGATATCCTGTTCTTCCCTGGTAATACCATACTTGTCAACTAAACGTTCGGCTGTTTCCCCCATCATAATTTTATGAATTGGGTCGGTGAGGATATCCCACATGGCATCACTCATCTCCCCATGTTGGAGCCGCTGGCCCCAGCGCGCGGATTTCAGTACATAGGGAGAGGAACTCATGGACTCCACTCCACCGGCCACCACAATTTCCGAGTCCCCCAGAGCGATTTCCTGGGCCGCTGAGACAACAGCCTGCATCCCGGAAGCACACTGGCGCTGGATGGTAAAAGCGCTGGCCCCGTGGGGAATGCCTGCTTTCAGAGAAGCTACCCTGGCCACATTGGGTTCATCACTTCTCTGGATACAGTTGCCCAGAATAACTTCTTCAATTTCTTCCTTAGCCACACCGGCCCGGGCTATAGCCTCTTCAATAGCAATACTCGCCAGTTCATTGGCCAGGAAATCCTTGAATTGCCCGCCAAAATCACCAACAGGTGTGCGCGCTCCGGAAATAATAACTACCTCTTTCATTTTCTCTCCCCACTTTCTTGGTTTGTAGATTATTTGTCCGGCTTCCTGGGAAGCCTCTTGAAAAACCTAACTTTGAACTTTACCTGCCCTTGAACCTGGCCGGCCTTTTTTCGAGAAAAGCCCGGGCCCCCTCATTCTTGTCCCCGGTAGCGCAGAGCTGTCCAAAAAGTTTTGCCTCCAGGTCCTGTCCTTCCCGCAGGGTCATTTGCAGGCCCTGGTCAATCGCCTGTTTGGCCTTGGCCACAGCCACAGGCCCCCTGGTCATGATCTTCTGGCCCAAGGCCCTCGCTTCATACAGAGCTTCTCCCGCCTGGAGCTACTCTGATGTCACAAGCCAGGGCAAGCCCTCCCTCAAGCTCCAGCTTAACCGGGCTCCCTTTGGCCTCTTTGTTCTCGGCGTCCATACGAGTCCCATCCTTTCACATAATAGTAACCGGTAGCTGCTAATAGTACAGGATATACTGCACCATTAAGCCACCGGTTAAAATTACAGCAATTTATGTGCCAAATCTTGGACTTAGCTTAATCTCCTGATTTTGAAGCTTTATAGATTATGCCGATGCAAAATTTCGGCTGAAAGACCGCATCGCATGCATCAGGGCGCATCGTTTTGCATCGGTATTGCAGCCCCATTGTGCAATATTTCCAAAAACCTACTCACCTAAATTCCTAAAGAAAGGTTGGCTTGCGCTGGCACTCTGTGGGCCAGTGCAAGCCTTTGCCGTACTTTATACTGTAGGTATCCGTGTCCCTTGGGGAAGTTGGTCAGAAGTGTATGTTACTATAGCTTTATAAAATACAAACCCGCCGGGTTTCTTTTGGGTTCCAGAGAACCGTTAACAAGTTGGTTTAAGAATCAGCAATTTTCTTCCAGATTGGTTCCCAATCGTCAGGAACCAAAAGTGTATTCCAGAGTGCTAAAACCCTCTCAGATTCACTCATTTGACCCAACAATTTATTTAAGGTCAGATGGACTTGTTTTTCCCAAAAATGTTTACCATGTACCCAGAGTTTTAGCTTTTCTGCATCATTATGTTTACTGATTTCACTTAATCGCTCTAAAAACCTTTGAAATATTGCCTTTGGTTCAAGAAAATCATGCCATTGTCTTAATTTAACTTGAATTGCGGTGTTATCTTGTGCTGTGTCCCAATCTAAGAGTTCTTCCTGGAATCCTAAAGAACGTATTCCGCTCCACATAGGATTAATTACCGACCATAAAACACCGTGTCTTACCCATTTATCCAGGTCTATAAGTATCTCTTTTTGTAATGTAGATAATCCCCCCGAAATTTTATGTTTTTGAATTTCCGGCAAAGCCCCCCATATTTCATCAGGAACTATCAAGTAGCTCTCCATGCAAAATCGCGGAAGAACCAGTAGATTCGGCATTTGCTGCTGGACTTCATTTAGGGCTTCTTCGCCCCACTCATCTCTGTCAACTAACCCCAGCCATTCCGGTTCAACTTTTAATATATCCTGGACGCACTGTTTATTGCCTGCATTGGTAAGTAACCACTTCTGCTCCCATTCTGCGCCAAGCTTTTTATTAAACAAAAGGCGAAAAGCTTTTTCGTCATCTAAGCCTTCGACAAGAAAAACACGTTTCCCAGTTTGTCCTACTCCCTGCTCACGAATTTCGTTATGCCGCTTCTTCCACCCTTTCATTTTTTACCTCCAAGCAGGATTCGTTTTCCGATGGTCTCGTAACGCTCCCATACATCCGGCACGTGAGAAGTAATCAGAAGTTGTCCGTTGCGTTCGTTGACAAGGGCTTCCAATCTAGCGAGCAGATTTGGGATGAGGGAAGGGTGCAGATATAGGTCCGGTTCGTCAATTAGTACGACACCACCCCGCTCAAGCCATCGACTGAGGATATAAATAAGAATCAAGACCTGATGCTCACCTGCACTTAGTTCATCTATTGTATGCCAGGTATTCCTTTGGTCCTTGATTTTTACTCTCAAGCGGTTGTTTTCACCTGTTCGAATCACGGGATCAATTTCTTTATTGAGTAGGAATGCATTGAGGTCACGGATTACATCATAATACTTTTTCGGATGTACGATTTTTAAATTGATAAGTGAGGACTCCAGTTGTCCTTTCCAATCTTCGGTGGCCCGGTATCTAGTCAACCAACGAATTCGAAGGTCTTCCGGGATTGTCTCACCAACTCTTTTTCTTGGAGCAACCCAACGGCGTTCCTCTGCATCAAGGTAGATCATATTAGGGGTTTCCGCTTTCTCACCGGTTAGAATGAGCTTCCGCCGCTCCTCAGTCCACTTTCGTATCCAACCTTCCTCTTTAGGGATCAAAAGTGTTCGTTTGGGTTGTCCACGTGCTCCTGTTCGTTCAACAATCTCACCAAACCAAACTACATTTGGATGTTTTTTCTGCAGTTCAAAATGCCATGATGCTTCACCGAAAATCAATCCAACCGGATGAGGCACTTCCGGCAATAAGTTTTGTACAACAATGGCACTCCCCCCCCAGCGTTGAAGCCATTCCCTTACCGGATTATTTTTTTTCATGGTTGTATACTCATCTAACCAGTAGCCCGCTGCTTCCCAGAGATTAGACACTAACCTGAGAACGCTGGATTTACCGCAGCCATTGGGGCCGGAAAAAAGAACTCTCTCAGCAGTTTTTCCACTCCAGTCATCTGTCAGATTGACCGACCATTCCGGTCCAAGAGGACCAGCATTTCGTGTATAGATATACTCTATTTTCACAGTTCAACCTCCCTTGAGTAAACTAAGCTATCCGATTTAGTTACAGAAGCGCTTAGAAGCTGACATATGCGATTTTTATATTTCCATATAAATACCATTATTTCCTGCAAAAGTATTTGATTTGCTATAATTAAGCAAAAAATCTTTATATGCTTTCAAAAACACTACACCTATATTTACTCCACACGAATATTGTGCTTTTTCAGCCTGCGGACTACTGTGGACTGGTTTATCCCTAAAAGCTCGGCCACCTTCCGGGTACTGCGGTGCTGCCGGTAAAGCTCTGCCAGGATGGCCCCCTCCCCGGGTCCGGCCTCTCCTTGCTGACTCCCGCCCGGCCTATCCCGCCGCAAACCGGAATGTTCCAAATTTCTCAACAACCCCCCCGGCAGGTTTTCCGGAGTGATGGTATCCCCGGGAGTCACCACTACCAGGCGTTCTACGATATTTTCCAATTCCCTGACATTCCCTGGCCAGGGATAACCTTGAAAAATATCGACAACTTCCGGAGCCAGTATCTTGCTCAGCCCGTATTTTTCATTATACTTGTCCAGAAAATTCAGGAGGAGGGGAATTATATCCTCCTTGCGCTGGCGAAGGGGTGGAATTAGCACAGGGACTACATTCAGGCGGTAAAACAGGTCTGCCCGGAAGGTCCCCCGCTGGACCATTGCTTCCAAATCCCGGTTAGTTGCGGCCACCAGCCTGATGTCCACTTTCACCGCCTTGGTCCCCCCCACCCGGATGACCTCCTTGTCCTGAATAGCGCTCAGGAGCTTCACCTGCAGGTTCAGGGGCAGGTCCCCCACCTCATCCAAAAACAGGGTACCGCCATGGGCCAGTTCGAACATACCAGGCTTACCGGTTTTCTTTGCCCCGGAAAACGCTCCCGCCTCATAACCAAACAGCTCTGACTCCAGAAGATTTGCCGGAATGGCTCCACAGTTAATCCTGATAAAGGGACCCTTAGACCGGGGACTGAGCTTATGAATAGTCTTGGCTACCACTTCTTTCCCCACTCCTGATTCCCCCAGGATGAGGACATTGGAATCCACGAGGGCGATTCTGGTGGCCAGTTCCATCACTTTTCTCATCTCACTGCTGCGGGCGACAAGGGGCCCTACTTCCAGTTGTTGAGCCCGGAGAGCCTCAAGTTCGCTGTAATAGCGCTCTTTCAGTTCCACAGCCTCACCCAGTTCCCGTTTCAATTGGTTCAGTTCTGTCAGGTCCCTGCAGTTTATCACGATCCGGGCTATCTGCTCACCGTTCTCAGCAAAAATCGGGTTTCCCGTCACCAGGAGCATGCGCCCGTCTCTGGTTCTCTGCATAATGCTAACCGGTTTGCTCTCCTTCAGGGCCTGAAGAGTGGCCGAATCTGAGATAACCCCTTCCTTGATGAGTTCGGCGGTGTTCTTGCCCAGTACGTCCTGAACATTGATTCCCGTAAGCCTGGCGTAGGCCTGATTGACCTTCAGGATATTCCCCTCACCATCTGTTACGGCAATTCCGTCATAGGAAGACTCAATCACTGCATCCAGTTCCTGATAAAGCTCCTGGACCACCGAAAGTTCCCTGGATATTGACTCCAATTCAGTTAAATCCTGAAAGACCACCACAGCGCCTACTACCTGCTGCCCTGACATCACAGGGGTCCGGTTGGCCACTACCGTTACCCCGTTTACCACCAGCTTTTGATTATACTGGGCCTCCCCTGTCTCCAGGACCAGAGGAAGTTCGGTATGGGGAACTATTTCCGCAATAGGCTTGCCCAAGGCGAATTCTTTGCTGATTCCGCTGATTTTCTCCGCTGTCCGGTTAAAAGTGATGATGATCCCCTTTTTGTCCACAGCACAAATTCCACTATGGGCAGAGTCCAGGATGGTATTAAGCTGGCCGATAGTATTAATGAACTTCCGCTCAAAAGCTGTAACCAAGTCTGTCCTGGCCATCATCCCGACCAGTTTTTTGTCCCCATTTAACACCGGCAGGCGGCCAACCCCAAAGGTCCAGGCCATTTCCCAGGCCACATCGGTAGAACCCGTCTCCTCAATGGTCAGGACCTGCCTGTACATTAGTTCGCCAAGGGAAGTGTTAGCATCCAGGTTCTGAATTATAGCCTTATAGAGATGGGTCTTGGTGAATATCCCAACAATCGACCCCTGCTCATCCACCACCGGCGCACCGTCAATCTTATAGTCGTAAAAGACACCTGCCGCTTTCCTGAGATTATCCCCCTCCCTGAAGGTAATTGGGTTGGGAGTCATAAAATCCTTGACCAGCAAGACACATACCCCCGTTAAAATATAGTCCGTTATTCCGGGCGAACCGTTAGGGATACCCAGGTCTCCAACTGTTCTCCCGGTCCCAGCTTGTGCAGTCCCTTGCCCGTATTCAGGGCATAATTATCCGCCATCCAGGGCTCCACACAGACGAAATCTTTGCCTTCCAGGGCCCAAAGCACGATGTATTTGAACTCCCCGGCAAATTCCAGCACAACTTCCCTGCCGGTTCCCAAGTTGCCAAAGGATACCCTGTTCCCGGTGAGTCTGTCCAAAACATAGTTGGCTTCCGCCTTTCCCTCCAGGTTAAGTACTCCGCTGAAGGGTTCAACTGTTCTGGTTAGCAGGTTCCGGCAGCTGCCGGTGGCGGCAGGGATATTCAGCCTTACTGCCCTGCGGTCCGGAGCATAAAAGTAGGGATGAAAACCGGCATAGAAGGGCATATCCGTGTCTGATTTATTGAGATACCTCTGTTTGATGGTCAGGGAGTCAGCCTTGAGTATATAGCTAAAAACCAGGCGGAAGTCAAAGGGAAAAGCAAGTCTGGTGTCAGGGTTACCGGCGGTCTCCAGGGTAAGGGACGCTTCCCGGTCACCCACTTCCACTTGGGTAACTTTCCAGGGCAAATTCCTGGCCAGCCCGTGCTGCTTCATCCGGTAATGATTGTTTTCCCACCGGTATTGCCCGTCCTGAAGGGGCCCACAGATGGGGAAGAGGATGGGGATACCCCCTCTGATATTTTGGGAAGTGTCCATCAGGGTTTCGCGATCTAAATACAAAACCGGTTGACCGTCCACTACCCATTCGGTGATTATACCCCCCCGGGCCGGAACTACCCTCAGCAGGGAGTCTTCCTGCTTCAGCTCATGAAAGCTGAACTTATCTTCCCAGGTCTGGTGGTGATACACTTAAGTGCCCCCTTTTCGCGGTAATCCTGCTTCTATTCTATCATTTAAGCGGTTAATAAGCCAAAAAATAATAGAAGCCTAGCTTGTGGAATCGTAACAAATACAGACCCCAGCATAACAGGTTAAATAAAGGTTTATTTAGGCAGGACCCAGAAGATGAACTTGTTCAGATGATTCGCCTATTGGATAAATAAGGAATATTACCTTTTAGGACTAAATGATAATATTTTATTTACCGTCAAAAAAAGCCAAAGGAGAGATACGAAACGCACCGGCATTTCGCTCTCCCCCTTGGCTTTGGACCCATCCGGTCCCGTTGGGATAAGACTGGGTAGCCCAACCTCCCTTCTACAGTTTCTACCGTAGATCAGTCTCGCAGATGGGGCAGATGATTTCCCATTCATTCCAGCAGCTGTTGCACATGGTCACTCCACAGTCACAGCTTTTGCATTCGGAAGCAGGATGTTTCTGCTGGCATACCCGGCACCAATAGAATACAGTCACTGCGCTGTGGGTAGTAGTGGTTACCGCTACCTCTTGCTTGTGCGCTACCTCTTCCTTATGCAGTACCTGCAGGTGAGGCTTCTCCTGGCTTTGGGGAACCTCTTTCTCTTTGCGGAACTTACCGGGCAAAATCGGGAACCACTCTTTATTCACAGCCATTTTAATTACCTCCCTTTCTTTCTATACCCTTATGCTGCTTTGCCGTCAGTATCATTTGGTGTCCTGCGCTAATTATCCGAGAGTCTTTTCTTGCCATTATACCTTAGCAAGAACCTTTCCAGATTCTCCTGGTGTCCGGCCTCAATGCTGTAAAACAGGTTGAAAGTGGTTCTAAAAGCGGTAAACGGTAAAATAAAACGGGGGAATTGCAAAATGCCATTCCCCCTCAGGTTAGTTAGTGTTTTAAGTTGTGTACCATTGCTGTCCCGTATGTCCCTGTCCATTGTCGCAACTGTCCCACAAGTGTACCATAGTGTATCACCAGCGTCCTACCAGCCCAGGAGGTCCTTAGCAATTATCAGGCGTTGGATTTGGTTAGTCCCCTCCAGAATCTGCAGCACCTTAGCCGCCCGCATATAGCGTTCTACAGGGTATTCCTTAATATAGCCGCATCCACCCATAATCTGCACCGCATCTGTGGTTATTCTCATAGCGGCATCGGTGGCAAACTTTTTAGCCATAGCAACCATGGTCCTGGCATATTTTCTCCGGTCCAACAGAAAAGCGGCCCGCTGAACCAGTCCCCTGGCAGCTTCAATATCAGTTGCCATATCTGCCATCATGAATTGAATGCCTTGAAACCCGGCGATGGGGCGCCCAAATTGGCGCCTCTCTTTAGCGTACTGGACAGCTGTATCCAAAGCCGCCTGGGCCAATCCCACCGCAATGGAGCCAATATTTATCCTTCCTGATTCCAGGGCAGTCATCGCTATCTTAAAACCCTGGCCCGGGGAGCCCAGGATATTTTCCTTGGGAATCCGGCAGTCCTGAAAGACCAGTTCCCTGTTGGGAGAGGCATTCAGACCCATTTTTCGCTCCGTTTTGCCAAAGGTAAATCCCGGGGTGCCTTTTTCCACAATAAATGTGCTGATGGCTGCAGACTTTTTCTTACCGCCGGTCTTGACCACCACCACATAAACCTCGGCCTCGCCACCACTGGTAATATAGATCTTTGAGCCATTAATTACATAGTAATCTCCCTCGGCACGGGCAGTGGTCTGGATGCCGGCTGCATCAGAACCGGCGTTAGGCTCGGTAAGACAGAAGGCTCCGAGTTTTTTGCCGCTGCCCATAACCGGCAGCCATTTGAGCTTTTGTTCCACAGTCCCGAATTTATGAATAACCCCGGCCACCATGTTGTGCACAGCCAGATAGGTTGCAGTTGCAGCACACCCTTGGGCAATCTCCTCCAAAACCAGGGCTATGGTCAAATTGTCCAGTTCGGTACCGCCGTATTCTTCAGGAATAGACATTCCCGCCAGGCCCAACTCACTCATATAGTTAAAGGTAGCCCGGGAAAATTCCCCCTTCTCGTCCCATTCGGCAGCATAAGGGGCGATTTCCAGCCTGGTAAACTGCTTGACCATTCTTTTCATGGCCTCTTGTTCCTGAGTCAGCTCAAAGTCCATAAATACCTCCTGCGGTGGCACATACTTCCACAATACTGTAGTCGGAGCCTCTCTTCGATTATATCATGGTTAAAGGGGTTTCTGCCAGATGTCTGTTTATTTAGGATGGATAGTAACTAACTTCGACTTGACTTTTCCTTAACAAAGAAATATGGAAAGGTTATCCACATGATTTCCACATATTGTTGATAACTTACAATTTTTGTCAACTATTTTTAGTTGACACCTGCAGTAAAGTCAGTTCCACTCTTCTCCTCATCCAGGTTCTGTCTCAGACTGGCTATAACATACCTAATGTCCGCGTAATTCACATTTTCGGGAAGCAGTTCCTTGATGGGCCTAAGTCTGGCCATACCGACCTTCTCCAAGGCCAGGTATATTTGTTGGCGTACCTCCCAGGGCACCAGGCGTTCCACTGGAATTTTGCCTTCCTGAACCAATTGAGCTATGTATTTAGTCACTGTTTGCTCAGATCTATCTACCCTCCCGGCGATTTCCCCCTGGGACAGGCCCTGCTCCATTAATTGGGCAATAGTAAGCTTAAGGGCCTCAGCCTTGCTTCCGTCATGATTTAGGCCCCTTGCCGCTTCAACCGTACCAACTGCCTTGTAAGCCGGCTCCTTGGCCGCCCCGGCGGTCAACTCCCGGGTTAGCCCAGCGCTCTCTTCAGTCCCGGCATTTCCGTTCTGCAATGCTTGCGCTCCGGCTTCTTTCCCCTGGTTGGTCAAAATTACAACCGGGTACTGGGCGCCCTTAGATGCCAGGTAGCCGTCGCCGATAAGCCGGTCAATTACCTGGAGGATTTCCCGGCCCGGCAGGCCGGCCAGTTGGCCGTAGGCCGGCAGCCGGTTCAACCCGCCCTCCAGAATCTCCTTGCGCCTGGACCCCAAGAGGATATCGGTAATCTTATTCCTGCCCAAAGGAGCGGAAAGTTGGGCCACACAGTTTAATACAGCCAGTCCTGCCCGGGAAACCTCATCAGCACTTTGGTTTCTCTTTTCCTTCCCCTGGGGGGCACAGTTGTCACAGCATTTTTCAGTGGCGCCTGGCTTTTCTTCCCCAAAATAAGCCAGCAGGGCCTCACGCCGGCAGCGGGAGGTATGAATCCACCTGGTCATAACTTCCAGCTTTTTGTGACGCTCCTCAGTCATCCGGTTAATGCGTTCCAAAACCCGCTGCAAAATTTCCCGGTCCAAAGTATCAGTGATTACCTCTATCCTAACTCCGGCGCCATCCCGTTCCAAAAGGTGCAGCACCTGGACCCGTTCTAACTCGCTGACCGCCACCCTAACCTTAGTTTCCTCCAGGCCTTTTTCCGCCAACTGTTCATAGGTCAGGTACAGTTCACTACCCGCAGCCGACCCCTTAATCAACAGTAAAAAGGCCTGCAGCTCTTTGACCGTCAGGGTATCATTCTTTATCATCCACTGCTGCAGGGATTTATCTTTCGGAGCAAACAGCAGCAGGCACTCTGCCGGCTGCCCGTCCCGGCCGGCCCGGCCAACCTCCTGGTAGTAACTCTCCAGGCTGGCCGGCAGGGAGTAATGGACCACAAAGCGGATATTGGCTTTGTCAATCCCCATGCCAAAGGCATTGGTGGCTACCACAACAGGCAGTTCTTCCCGGAGGAAAAGCTCCTGTACCTCTGTCCTTTCCTGGGGTGGCATTCCACCATGATAGAATCCGGCACGTATGCCCAACTGGCTGTTAATCCATCCCGCTACCTGTTCACAGTCTTTGCGGGTAGCAACGTAAATGATTCCGCAACCCTGCTCCTTACCCGCAGACTTGCTTTTATTGATCAGCGCTTTTAAGGCCAAGCGCTTCTCGGCATCAGAGTGGACTGTAGTTGCCCGGTAGAATAGATTAGGCCGGTCACTGCTGCTGACAACCTTCTCCGCCTGGGGTATCCCCAGTTGCCAGAGGATATCCTTTTGCACAGCCACAGTGGCCGTGGCCGTAAGGCCCAGAACCCGGGGCCGCGACCGCAGGCTGCTCACGAACTGGCGAATCCACAGGTAGTCCGGCCGGAAGTCATGACCCCATTG
>JAJZTU010000052.1:0-1423 GCA_021848765.1 Bacillota bacterium | reverse complement strand
TACCCAGGTGAGGACAAACCGGACTAACCCCTTGTAAACGGTCACCGGGTAACGGCCATAAACTGACAGGTTATACACTGTGGGCATCAGGGCAATATTACCTTCGAACCAAAAGGCCAGGCTGGCCAGGAAGATGTAGATTCCTCCATAAATCAGGGTTGCCCCCGCCACCAGCAAGGCCGCTAAAGGCACATCCCACCAGTACCATTCCCAGTGAATCATTGTGGCTGCATAAGCCAAAACCGCCAGACCGCTGACGCTGCTCAGCAGGGACTCCAACTGCAGTTGTTCGAACATAACCTGAAACAGGCTGTTTACCGGGCGGGTAAGAATCCGGTCCATCTGGCCAAAAAGAATGTATTTTTCCGGGACATCAAAAAAATTGCTGAAAAGTACATTAAACAAAGCATAGGGAAGCAGAAAAAATCCGTACAGGAACAACATCTCCCCCTCACTCCACCCGGAAAGTTCCGATACATGGCGAAAGATGACCAGGATGAGCACCAGGTTCATGATTTGCGAAACCAGGTCAGAGAAAAACTGGGCCAGGAAATCCCAGCGGTAGGCCAGGACGGTCTTCAGATATTGAATACTGTAAGCCAGAAAAATCCCGGAATAGCGAACAATGCGCATATTTTCCCCTACCCCCCCTGGATGGCAACTTTGCGCAGGGCTAGTTTCCAAAGCATCCTTCCCAGTATGTACAGGACCAGAAACCAGAAGGCTTGCACTGCTAAGGCCTGCACAGCCTGCAGTCCCTGGAGCTTTTTCAGGTAAATCAGGTTTGGCAGGTAGCTGATGGCCTGGAAAGGCAGGTATTTTATCACAGCCTGAGCCCAATCCGGGTAAAAGCTGATTGGCAGCAGCAGTCCGGAAAAGAGGTCAATAATCACTCTTTTAGCCCGCTGGACTCCGGTGGTATTCATGGTAAAAAAGGCCACTATTCCAGTCATAAAGTTCAGCTGGGAATTCAGGAAAAAGCTCCCCAAAAGCGACAGCCCAAACAGCAGCCAGACCCGGGGGTCCCAAGGCAGGCCAAACGGGTAGAGGAAATAGATGAATAAAGCGCTGGGCAGGGCAAAAAAGAACAGGCGGAACACCGCCTCCCCCAGGGCCCTGGCCAGCCTGGCCAACTGGTAGTCATAAGGGCGGATCAAATCCACGGCTACCTTGCCTTCCTTGATTTCCACCGAGATCTGCCGGTCCATATTATTAAAGTAAAATGACCTGGCCACCCAGGCCACAATTAAATAAGTGAGCATCTCCTCTTTATTGAAGCCGCCCAGGGAGGATACCTGTCCCGAATAAATGGCCTCCCAGAGGAAGAAATAAGCGCCAATTTGCACAGCATAATTAAGCACACCGGTAATATAGGAGATACGGTAGGCCAGCATTTTCATGAATTCCAGCCGCATCAGGGACC
>JAJZTU010000051.1 GCA_021848765.1 Bacillota bacterium | reverse complement strand
AACTTTGCTGGTGCGCTCCATCCGATCACTCCTTTCATTATTCTTTGTCGGGAAACGCGAGGGATTTAGTTAACACGAAAGCCGCTTGTAATGCCTCTGTAGGGCAAAGGGGGAAACATTCTTTGCAGTTCCAGCACTCCTTGGAGGCTATCTCCGGAATGAAGCTGATCTCCCGCCTTGTTCCTCTGTCCACAAAGCCAATAGCGTCCTTCTTTTTGACCTCAGCACAGTATCTTACACATAGACCACAGTGAATGCAAAATGAGGACTCTTTTTCAAAACGGTCTTTGTCTGCTCCATACTCTTGAGCCAAATCCTGCAAATCAAAGGCATCCGGGGCATGAGCCAGCAATAGTTCCAAGATCATTTTGCGAATTCTATCTATCTTCTCAGACCTGGTTCTTACGATCAAATCTTTTTCCACCGGATAAAGGCAGGAAGCAACGAGTTTTGTCCAGCCGCGAACTTCTGCTTCTACTGTGCAAAAGCGGCAACCCCCATAAGGTTCCAATTTTTCGTGGTGACAAAGTGTCGGAATCGATATTCCCGCCTTTTGAGCTGCCTCTAAAACGGTCATCCCTTCCTTTGCGGCGACTTCTCTTCCGTCAATTTGTACAATAATTTCACTCATTTTTCTTTGCCCCCTCTGACGATAGTTCTCGCTTCTTCAGGGATAGGAGGTGGAACAGGCTCGCCGGAAATTTTCGTTACCGAACGAAAACGAGGAGGGCAAACTTCGAAGCAAGTTCCGCACTTTGTACATTTCTCCTGGTCAATCACATGAATCAGGTTCTTACCACCCACAATCGCCTCTGAAGGGCATTTCCTGGCGCAAGTCGTACAGGCCTGGCACTTATCCGGGTCAATATAGTAGGCGATCAGCTCCTTGCAGGAAAGAGCCGGGCACCTCTTTTCCTTGATGTGTGCCTCATACTCATCTCTAAAGTATTTTAGCGTGCTTAGAAATGGGTTAGGGGCACTCCTGCCCAAGGCACAAAGGGCCGCTTCGCCGGCTACCTCAGCTAACTCCTCCAAAAGCTCGATGTCCCCTTCTCTTCCCTTTCCTTGGGTGATATTAGTGAGAATCTTCAGCATCTGCCTGATGCCTTCACGACAGGGCACACATTTGCCGCAGGATTCATCAGTGAGGAATTCCAGGAAGTACCTGGCGACATCAACCATACAGGTATCTTCATCCAGAATAATCATCCCACCTGACCCCATCATTGAACCGGCCTTGGTGAGTTCATCGAAACCAACTTGCAAATCTAACAGTTCCTCTGGGAGACATCCGCCGGACGGTCCCCCGGTCTGCACTGCTTTTAACTTCTTGCCTCCAGGGATTCCGCCGCCGATCTTGTAGATAATATCTCTGAGGGTCATGCCCATGGGTACTTCCACAAGGCCGGTATTGGTTATCTTCCCTACCAGGGAGAAAATCTTCGTGCCCTTGCTTCTTTCAGTCCCGATCTGAGTAAACCAGTCTGCGCCGTTGTTGATGATCAGCGGCACATTAGACCAGGTCTCAACATTATTCAACACGGTGGGTTTCTCCCAAAGGCCCTTGATGTTGGAGCGGATATACTTCGGTCTGGGTTCTCCTGCCCTGCCTTCCAAGGCCGTCATCAGCGCAGTCGATTCGCCGCAGACGAAAGCTCCGGCGCCTTGGTGCACTTTAACAATAAAATCAAAGCCTGAGCCAAGGATGTTTTTCCCAAGCAGGCCATACTCCTCAGCCTGCTTAATGGCGATGTGCACATTCTCTACTGCTAAGGGGTATTCCTGTCGAACGTAAATATATCCCTCATTGGAGCCGATGGCATAGGCTCCGAGGGCCAACCCCTCGAGGACTGAGTGAGGATTCCCCTCGAGAAGGCTCCTATCCATATAAGCTCCAGGGTCCCCCTCGTCTGCGTTGACTATCACATACTTTATGTCACTAGGGTCATTGCGGGATCCTTCCCACTTACTCCCTGTGGGAAAACCACCGCCTCCCCTGCCTCTCAGGTTGGATTTCTTGACTTCCCCCAATACCTGCTCGGGGGTCATCTGGGAAAGAGCTTTCGCTAACGCGGCATAACCGCCAATTGCCAGATAGTCATCGATGCTTTTAGGATCAATACTACCGTTGGAACCGAAAACAATTCGCTCCTGGTTCTCGTAGAAGGGGATTTCAGATTCATGAATTATCTTTTCATTGGTGGCGGGGTCGTTATAGAGTAGACGCTCTATGACCTTCTTCTCCATTATAGTTTGGGTGATAATTTCAGGAACATCCTCAGACTTGATCTGAAAATAACATATTTTCTCGGGGTGTATAACTATAATAGGACCCCGCTCACAAAAACCATGGCAACCAGTTCTCCTGATGTCCACCTTATCACTTAAGCCTTGTTTTATAAGCTCCTTTTCAATACTCGCAGCGACTTCTTTACTGGCAGATGCATGGCAAGCAGACCCGGAACAGAGTGTTATACAGGGTTTATTTGGATCTCTTGACGACAGCATGCTCTTCCGGAGTTCTTCCAATTCAGCTGCTGAATTTATACGCGCCATAATTTTACCCTACCCTATTCATAATTTTTTAAAACTTCTGCCATCTCGGCCGGCGCCATCTTGCCGTGAGTCTTCCCGTCGATTTCCGCTACCGGTCCTAAAGCACAACAACCGAGGCAGTTAACCGTCTCCAGGCTAAACTTCAAATCCAAATCCGTTTCGCCAGGTTTAATTCCAGTCAGGTCTTTCACCGTGTCCAGGACACGCTGCGCACCACGAACATGACAGGCAGTACCCATACAGACGTGAACTTTATGACGTCCTTTAGGAACTAAACTAAAGGCTTTATAGAAGGTAGCTATATGCTGTATCCGGGTTAAAGGAACTTGCAATCTTTCGGCTACCCGCTCTAATGCTTCCTTAGGCAGCCAGTTGTTCTCGCTCTGAATATCCAGTAATACCTGAATTAGCGAACTGGCCTCGCATTCATGTTTATCAATAATCTGATCGACTCTATCCATATCCATAACCTCTGTAGCCTCCTTTCTTCCCTCTAATCCACTGCTGCCTCTCTTTCACCTTAGGCGAGAGCGTAACGCTTCAGGCCTTCATCGTACCTGACGAATCTTTGCCTTGACGAACTATTAAGGTACCTTGATACTTCCGACGGGCTCAGGCCTAAAACCTGAGCGATATCTCCGGTTGTCTGGGGTCCTTGCCGCAAGAGTGCGACAATTTGGCTTATGGCCAATTTCTCGCCAATGGTTTCGGCAAACAACCGGTTGAACTCGTCACTGGTGAAGAATTTTTGAATCTCTTCCTCCGATTTAAAAGGTACTCTCAGTCGTTCCCTTTCCACCAGCCTAATGTAGGGGACCAGGTTTGTAACTACTTCAAGTTTGGACTTTAAGGCATTTTCGTCTATTCCTTCGCCTTTGCCGAGAGGTCCTAACTCCTTCACCTTTTTGCCAAAATCACTCATAATTTCGGCAAAAAGGTTTCCGTCACCGGCAGACATAGTTTCGATTCTTAACCGTTCTGGGTTCAGCCCGATGCGCTCCATTATTTTCTTAAATAGCAGCACCATGTTTAGGGCATGGTAATTGCCATGGGTACCATAATTACAATCATTATAACGGCAACCGCCAATAAACACTCCATCGTTTCCATTTGAGAAGGCTCTGAGTACAAATGACAGGTCGACTCTACCGGAACACATGACGCGAATAAGCCTGCTTTCAGTTGTATATTGTAGTCTGGACACGCCAGCCAAGTCAGCAGCGCCATATGCTCACCAATGGCATACAAAACCTAATATTCTTGGTTTAAATTTAAGTCCTGTACTCATTCGTTTCCACCTCCTTACTTAGTAAATCCCTGCTTTGCTCATATCGGACTTTTACTAGCCTTAAACCGCTGCGTCTATTTGGATCAAAATCTCTTCATCGGTAAAGTGCTTTAGTGCAATAGCCCCGGTTGGACACTTGGTGTTACAGAGACCATCTCCCTTACAGAGCACAGGATTAACTACAGCCTTTCTGCCTAGCGGTGTCTCCTGGAACTCTATGGCACCATAGGTACAAGCTGTGATACATGCCCCACAGGAAATACAGTCACTCTCCTTCACCTCGCAAACAGAGCCGGAGGCAACGACTGTATCACGGGAGAGCAGAGTTAGGGCTCGCCCGGCAGCTCCATAAGCCTGGCTAATCGTTTCCGATATCAGTTTGGGATAGTGAGCCGTTCCACAAAGATAAATGCCATCTACACTAAACTCAACAGGTTTTAATTTGACATGGGCTTCTTTGAAGAAACCATCTGGACTGGTAGTTACCTTGAATAACCGGGTTGCTTCCTCACTTCCCTCGGACGGAATAACGGCGGCAGCTAAAGCGAGTGCATCAGCATCTATTTCCAGCTGCTTACCTAAAACAGGATCGGTCACGGTAACCCTTAAGACACTCCGACCACCCTCTTTAACAGCTTCCACCTGAGGTTGGTCCTGCGGCTCATAGCGGATAAACCTTACTTCCTTATTTGCCGCTTCCCGGTAATAATCCTCTTTGTACCCGTACGTTCTCATATCCCTAAACAGAATGTAGATATCCATCTGAGGGTTTAGCTCTTTTAGTTTCAAGGCGTTCTTGATCGACTCGCTGCAACATATCCGGCTGCAGTAATTTCTGTCTTCATTTCGGCAGCCTACGCATTGGATCATCACCAGACTCTCAGAGTTAAGCAGCTTTTCATCTCCTTTGGCGATTTGCTCCTCCAACTCCAGGTGGGTCATTACCCGATCATCTTCGCCATATAGGTACTCGGTGGGTCGGTATACTTCAGCGCCTGTAGCGAGGATTGCCGCGCCATGTTTTATCTCGATGACCCTTCCTTGAGAAGTCACTGTGGTGACGAAATTCCCAACGTAACCGGAAGCCTCTGTGATGGCAGCATCAGTATATACACGGATTAAGGGGTGCTTATAAACCTTGCGGATAACATCACTCAAATAGGCCTGAACATCCAGTCCTTCCAGGGTGTAATGAATTCTGCGGGCTATTCCACCCAGATCTGAATCCTTTTCCACCAGGTAAACCTGATGTCCCTGGTTGGCCACGCTCAGAGCACTGGTCATCCCGGCCAGGCCTCCTCCGACCACCAGCACGGTCTTGTTGACGGGCAGAGCGAATTCCTGCAAGGGCTCCAAATGGCAAGCCCGGGCAACCGACATCCGGATTATATCCTGGGCCTTCTTGGTGGCTTCTTCCTTTTCTTTCGCGTGGACCCAGGAGCAATGTTCCCTAATGTTAGCCATCTCTAAGTAATATTGATTGATTCCCGCCTCCCGAAGGGTGTCCCTGAATAAGGGTTCAAGGGTCCTGGGGGAGCAGGCTGCGACAACCAATCGATTGAGCCCTTTTTCCTTGGCCATATCTGCTATTTCTTTGGCCGAATTAGTTGCACAGGAAAACAGCTGTTCCTGAGCGTAAACAACATTAGGTAAGGTTAAGCAATATTCAACTGTGGAAGGAACATTTACTATCCTTCCGATATTAGCCCCGCAATGACAGATAAAGACTCCTACCTTGGGCTCCTCTTGGGAGACATCCCTTTCCTCCGGATATATTCTTTCTTTGGACAACATCCCTCGCCGGTAGTCAAGGAGTTCACCACATTGGGAGCCGGCTCCGCTGGCGGTAAAAACCGACTCGGGAATATCTAAAGGACCCTGAAAGGCTCCGCTCATGAAAATTCCCGGGCGAGAGGTCTCCATAGGATTAACCGGATTAGTTTGACAGAATCCATGAGCATTAAGCTCGATGCCGAACTTATTGGCCAGGCTCTTCACCTCAGTAGGAGGGTTCAAGCCAACGGATAGGACCACCATGTCGAATTCTTCTTCTTTTACTCCAGCATCGGGAGTAGAATATCTTATGGTGACATTCTTACTTTCCGGAATCTCTTTACCTATTGAAACATAGCTTCTGATAAAGCGAACCCCGGGAAGCTTTTCTGCTCGTTGGAAGTATCGCTCGAAATCCTTGTTATAGGAACGAACATCGTTATGGAATATGGTGCACTCGACCTCGGCGTCATGCTCTTTGGTCAGAATCACCTGTTTCTGGGCATAGGTGCAGCATACGGCTGAACAATAGCTGTTGCCGCCCTCCGGGTTAACCTGTCTGGAACCTACACATTGAATCCAGGCTATTTTACGGGGATGCTTCTTGTCGGAAGCGCGCAGTACCTGACCTTCGTATGGTCCGGAAGGACTTAAGATCCGTTCATAATCAAGGCTGGTTACCACGTTAGCAAACTTTCCGTAGCCATAGTCGTTCCTCAACTTAGGATCAAATGGCTCAAACCCAGGAGACAGAATAACCGACCCTACATTTACTTCGATCTTCTCCGCCGCTTGATTGAAATCTATAGCGTCAGCCTTACATATTCCTTCACAAATACCACATTTCTTCTCTTTAAGGTAAAGGCAGCTTTCATCAATATATGTGACCAGAGGAATTGCTTGAGCGAAGTAGATATGGATGGCTTTATTCTTGGATATTTCCTGATTAAATTGATCAGGGTATTTGACCGGGCAGTATTCTACACAGGAAGTACAACCCGTGCATTTGCTCTCGTCAATATATTTGGGCTTTTTAGTCAGCGTTACCTTGAAGTTTCCTTTTTCCCCTGCTACACTGTCAACTACAGTATAGGTCAGGACCTCAATATTGGGCTGCCGGTCGACCTCGACCAGTTTGGGGTTGAGTATTCACATGGAGCAGTCATTGGTGGGAAAGGTCTTGTCAAGCTGGGCCATATGGCCCCCAATGCTCGGCCCTTTTTCAACCAGGTAAACCTTATATCCTGCAGTTGCAAGATCAAGAGAGGCTTGAATACCGCTAATCCCTCCACCAACAACCATTACGTCTCCAAAGTTACTGTTTTTGTCCACTTTCTATCACCTCTTTCTAGCACCTTTTCAGGTTTTCCGTGCCCGTACTGTCCGGTTTCGGCCGGCTCTGCCCACTTAATTTGTTGAGCAGCCAAGTCGCTCCGGGTGGGAATACACCTGCATCCGGCCTCCGCGCGCATGGCCTACCAGAGTAATGCCCAGATCACGAGCTAGGGAAACGGCGCTCCCTGTAGGCGAGTGCCGCGAAACAACAATCGGGACCTGCATCTTTGCCGCCTTGAGCAACATCTCCGATGAAACCCGACCGGTAGTCAGCAGCAGCCGGTCTCTGGTTGATATTCCCCTCATTAGACATTCGCCCTGGATTTTGTCCAAGGTGTTATGTCGTCCGATATCCTCAGCCATTACCAGCAGGTTCCCGGTATCGGCGAGAGCTGAAGTGTGCACCCCACCACTAATCCGATACAGCTCCATCTGCTCTTGAAGCTGCTTCATCAGTGACAGCACTTCCGTTGGTGCAGCAATAAGACCTGAATCAACCCGCTCTCCGTCAGTTTTGAAAACTGCACCTCCACCGCACCCGGAGGTGAGTGTCCGCTGGGTTGGCAATTTATACTCCGGGTTTTTTAGCCTCACATCGGCCACCGATTCTTCCTCACACACCCGCATCATCACCACGTCGCCGATGCCGGAGATGATTCCCTGTCCGTACAGGAATCCGAGGACTAGGTAATTCAACTTTTTGGGAGTACACAGGATGGTGACCAATTCCTGCTGATTTACATAGAGTGTGAGCTCCAGCTCGCTAGGCACGTGAACTGAGGTCCTGACCCATCCCTCGTCCGAAAAGCGATGGCAGACTATTTCCGCCGTCCTCATATCCGTTTCGCCAATCACTTCTTGCTTGTTTAGCTTCTCTGTCATCTAAATCACTTCCTGGAGGATCTCCGTAATGTCCTTAACCTGTATAACGTCTTCATTATCCAGGCCTAACCTGCTCTCCTCAAAACTGGTGATGCAGTAGGGGCAGGCAGTAACCAGTACCTCTGCACCAACCCCAATAGCTTGTTCTAATCTGAGGTTGGCGAATCGTTCAGACTTGGGAGTCTCAGCCCAAACCCTGCCTCCTCCCATTCCGCAACAGAAACTTTCTTCCCGCGACTCAGCCAGCTCGTGCAGTTCCAAACCAGAGATCTTCTTTAAGACACCCCGTGGTTCGTCAAATATGCCATTATGTCGACCCAGGTAACAGGGGTCATGATACGTTACCTTCTTCCCATACTCCTTGCTGATCTGAAGCCTTCCCTCATTAATCAGCTGGAATAAAAACTGGGAGATATGGACTATCTCAAAGTTCACCTTGAATTCAGGATACTCGTTCTTGAAGGTGTGGTAGCAATGAGGGGAATTAACCAGGATTTTCTTGACCCCGTTTTCGATAAAAGTTTTAATATTTTCCCTGGCCAGGCGTTTGAATAATTCCTCATTGCCTGTCTTGCGGATGCTTTCTCCACAGCAATTCTCCTTGGTACCCAGTATCCCGAAATCCACCCCTGCCTTTTTGAGGATATCAGCTGTGGCACGGGCTACCTTCTTTAATCTTGAGTCATAGCTGAGGTAGCAGCCGGGGAAATATAAAACTTCCATCCCTTCGGTGAATGGTTTTACAGAGAGACCCTCTGCCCATTCTGCCCTCTTTGTTCGGTCTTCACCAAAGGGGTTACCTTCGGCAGTAAGGCCTGCGCTAACTCCGCGAAAAGGCTTGACAGCAGCAGGAAAAACACCATAGCCCGTAGCCATCCTGCGCACGCCGATCATGTTTTGGATCTGCTTTACGTCCCTGGGGCATTTCTGAGGGCACTTTCCGCAGGTAGTACAACGCCAGATCTCTTCATGTTCTATCTCCGTCAATCCGAATGTAGCCTCTCGGATTAACTTGCGCATACTGAAAGTTCTAACCCTGTTCCAGGGACAAACAGTATCGCATTTTCCGCATTGATAGCAGAATTTCAAGGCCTCTGCACCGTTCTCTTTAATTTCCTCTATTACCTCTTTGAAGGGGGCTACAGTCTCCACGCTATCCACTTCTTTCACATTAATGTTTTAGCCCTTCTGGGACATTCGGGCCACGGTATCCACCAGCTTCTGTAATCCATGTTTGTCTACCAGGGATTGCAATCCTATCTCCATCTCGCCCAGCTTCACTTCTTCTTTGACTTCTTCTTCGTATTCTTCGTAAGTCAGGGCTTCAACTTTGCACACCTGAACACACAAGGGTTCTTTTAGTGGCGGATCGTCTACACACATATCGCATTTTAGCGGGAGACCGGAATCGGGTTCTTTAAATAAATTCCTGGCCGGGCAGACAGCCCCACAGAAGCTGCACTCGCTGTATTCCTTTTCGTTAATCGTATAAACGTGTCTGCCATCACATTCGGCTTTAGTATAATCACGGGCACGGATCGGAACATACTCATCATTCAGTTCATCTATAACCATCCGAATCCGGGACCTGGCCGGATTAATGCTGCTATATTTCGGCGTAGCGTGAAATGCGGAGCAGGCTATCTCACATGCACGACAACCAACGCATTTGTCCAGATTAATTTTTATTCTTTTAACTTTTTTCTTTTCTAACTGATCCTTCACGGTTATCACCTCCTTGACTTTAGTTCTTCTCTGTTTCCGCCGAAGTCTCTTTGGAGGGAGCACCCTCGTTGCCTGTCAAGATCCCCCTCTGTACGAAGTCTTCGCTCACGTAATCCAAGCCCAGTTTGTCCAAAGTCTCTTTGGTAGGGATACCTTCTTTATTCCATCCCTTGAATTCATAATACGCGTCAAGGGTCTGTTGTTCCTTCTCAGGGTCTCTTATCTTCCAATGGTTGGCAGGAGGAGCTTCATCAACTCTTCTCAATCCTCTTCTTATATTAAAGGCTCTAATCAGATTTCGGTTCCTGGCAGCTATTTTCCACAGTTCGTCTGTATCAAGCTCCATCCCGGTCGCAAGGGAGATGAATTTTGGCAGATTATAAATGTGATACGCAGGCCTTCCGCCAAATTGGCCTCTGAATGAGGACAACCAGGCACAGGTCCCGATGGCGTCATCAACGTAATGCATCGTCTCATTCCAATCGCAAATGTTGACCGACGCTTCTATTGTTGGATGTTGACGTGGCTCCCATTCCATAAACCATTTCTTAAACCTTTCAGGAGCTGCTTCCCAATTATCTACAAACTTTTTTCTCTCCTCCAAATCAGCAATGGGTATCTGAGGGTAGGACCCTTCGATTTGGGTGATATTCATCTTTTCACCGGTAGCATACATAAGGAAATATGGGTAATTGATCATTCCCAGCTTGAGAGGCACCTGCTCAAATTTCTTAATACTATTATGATCATACTCTTCTGCGCCTTTACCAATCTGCCGGGCTGCCCAATAAACACCATTGGCTAATGCATCTCCAACCCCTTCCCGCCGAACAAGTTTTTCGACAAGATAGAAAAATCTCTCCCCGGTGTCGGTCGGAAATCCTGGCAGGTCCTGGTCAGTTAAAATACCGGCTTCGTAAAGCTCCACGGCGAAGGCTAGAATTTGCGGCGTCGAGAATCCATCCAGTCCGTACTCCTGGGTAACACCAAGTATGTCATAATCAAAATCCAGCTCTTTAAAAGCCGCCATCGCATAGGTGAGTTTGCTGTAGCATTTTGTGAAATAGGTATGCCGTCCAGGGTATTTAATCGCCTGATGGCAATCCTTCGGACAGTTATAGCAACCCGTCCAGCGGACCCGCACCTTATCACTAATCGCTTTCCACTTCTCTTCCCGTTCTTTGTTCCAAAAACCTTTTACCCGTGTGCGCGCATTGCCCCACGCGAAATTATCGACGTGGAACTCTTCATCATCCTCGTGGGCCATTATGTCCCCGGTATAATGCGGGTTATCATGAATATACTGATACATGTTGTTGCATAGCTCAAAAAGTTCAGCCGGCCGGGCAATATTGATGTCCTTTGTTCCACGAACAGCTATCGCCTTTAGCTTTTTATCTCCCATGATCACGCCAACCCCCCGAGAGGCGCTGGAGTTATGGTGTTCGATGGTAGCTGAATAGACCCTGTTTTCACCGGCCAGGCCGATAGCAACCACCTGGACTTCCTGATCCTTTAACTCCTTTTTAATGAGCGCTCCAGTTTCCAGGGCGCCTTTCCCCTGGAGATGGCTGGCATCACGTAGTTCCACTTTGTCATTGTTAATGTACAAATAGACCAGACTGGGGGACTTGCCGCGAATGATGATTTTGTCGTAACCGGCATGTTTCAGTTCCGGTCCAAAAAATCCTCCAAATAATGAATGTGAATAAAGGCCTGTCTGGGGAGAAATGGTGTTCACTGCGGTACGATTGGCACCTGGCACAGGTGTAGAAAGCAAAAGACCGGTGCTGAATATTAGTAAATTATCGGGAGAAAAGGGGTCAGTTTCAGGAGGAACCCTATCCCATAGTATCTTCGCAGCAGTACCCTGACCCCCCAGATGAAGTTCCGTTAATCTTGGGTCAGTTTCTACCCGCTCAATGTTTCCTCGGGTTAAATCAATTTCTAAATTATACCCTGTCTCTGCGTATCTCATTTTTCAAACACCTCTAAGTATTTATTTACTCAGATTAATAAATTGGAAAAACCTTTTTTCAAGATTAAGTTTTTATCATAATTACCACAAGTGCCTTGCTTGGTCGTTCGTGACCACCAAGGCACTGTACCGGTTATACATCAGCAGCGTAGAGGATTTTTTCAGGAATTAACTTAATTTTGTCCCACAGACGCCGCAGAACTTGAAGTTTTCAGGAATACCTTTAGCTCCGCAGCCACTGCAGGTTTGAGTATATGGGCCGTAGAGGAATTCACTTGAACCGCCGTCAGCAGCCTTCTGTCTCCAACCGATATAATCCTTGGGCCGCTTTTCCACAAAGGCCTTCATGCCTTCATAAGGCTCGACGCTGGCAAAGTGTAAAGCCAGCCAATCCCGGGCGTGACCGATAGTAGTGCTCCAAGCCAGATCCTTCCAGAAGTTGGTCTGCTGCTTGGTATAGCGGGTACACTCGGGGAATTTATTAATTAGCTTCTGGCATAATTCGTCTACTTTTGCATCCAATTGGTCTCTGGGTACAACATAATTGACCAGGCCCCACTCCAGGCACTTGTCGGCCGGGATAGGTTCACATAGATAGAGAATTTCCCTGGCCCTACGGTCACCTACCATGATTGGCAGCCACTGGGTTGCGCCTCCGGCAGCCACACTGCCGACCATAGTCCCTACCTGCTGAATTGTTGCTCCTTCAACCATTACCGCCAGGTCGCAGGCCATATTCCATTCGTTTCCACCGCCGGCCACAATCCCGTTGATCTTGGCGATTACAGGTTTGCCGCAGTTACGGAGAGTATCATGGGCCTCAACAAACACACCCATCCACTTCCAGTAATCCCTTGGCTTAACGGTGTAGTCTTCGGCATATTCCTTGACATCTCCGCCGGTGCAGAAGGCTTTTTCACCTGCTCCGGTGAGCACTATGACCGCAACGCCATCATCCCAAGTAGCGTCTTTGAAAGCTGTGGTCATTTCCTGAAGGGTCAAGGTGCTGTATGAGTTGAACACATGAGGCCGGTTAATGGTAACCGTCGCCACCCAGTCCTTCTTTTCATAGATGATTTCTTTGAAGTCAAATGACTCTGCGGGTCTTCCGGTAAAACGTGGACACATATTTAAAATCCCTCCCAATAACTTTATTTGGTATCCATAAAAGTATAGGTCTTTTGCGGCCTATTCATCTTCTCCGAAATCTTCGTCGGCATCGGGGAAATGCCATAGTTCGGTTTTGCGTACATACCACTTGTTGCGAAGTTTGATTCCCAACAACTCCCCTGCATTTAGCTTCCTGCGCACCGTGTCAGCCTTGAGCTTTACCTGCTGGGCGAAGGTTTCCAGGGGAAGGTATTCCATGTGCAGAACTTTAACAATGACATTGGTGATTAGGGATTTCAGAAGGTCAACCTTCCCGTGGGAAGTAACCTGTTGGGAGTAGACGTCAAACTTGATACTGTCCAAGGTGGAGTAAATTTGGGTAAGAAAACTGTTAATGTCCTCAATATCCTCCTGGCCCAGGGTTTCATCCAGCAATTTATTAAAAGCCATCAGAACCTGTTTCTTGCGCAATTGCCATCACCTCATCCAGTTGCTTTACCACCGAAATCCCTGCACTTGCTCCCTCCCCTCACCGCCGGGTTCTCTCAGCTTTTCTCTCTAGTAAATACCCTCGACGATAGTCGTCATGCCCTGACCGCCTCCGATACAGAGGGTTACCATCCCGTAGCGGGATTTACGGCGGTGCATCTCGTAGAGCAGGGTGGTCATCAGCCGTGCTCCGGTTGCACCAATGGGGTGTCCGAGGGCAATGGCGCCGCCGTTGACATTGACTTTTTCCATATTGAAACCCAGTTCTCTGATAACTGCCAGGGATTGGGCTGCAAAGGCCTCATTTAGTTCGATCAGGTCAATGTCATCTATAGTCAGGCCTGCTTGTTTCAAAGCCTTGCGGGTTGAGGGCACCGGGCCGATCCCCATGATTTGCGGCGGAACTCCGGCAAAGGCATCGGTAACTATTCTGGCCAGAGGCTTTACACCCAGTTCTTTGGCCTTGTCAGCCGACATCAGCACCACTGCCGAGGCGGCATCATTCCTGCCACAGGAGTTGCCGGCTGTAACCGAGCCTCCTTTTTTAAAGACCGGCTTCAAAGCCGCCAGGTGTTCTAAAGTGGTAGCCCTGGGATATTCGTCGGTATCAAAGACCACAGTACCTTTGCGGGTCTTAATTTCCACCGGCATTATTTCATCCTTGAACACCCCTGCCGCCAGCGCTTTTTGACACCTCTCCTGGCTCTGAAGTGCGAACCGGTCCTGGTCTTCCCGGGAGATATTGAACTTCTCGGCAACATTTTCCGCAGTGTCTCCCATGGATACACTGCCGTACATGGAAACAGGCTGCCCTCCGGGGCCGGCTTCAGTTAAGGAATCTACCAGCACCCCGTCACCTGCTCCATAACCATACCTGGCATTTTTTAAGTAGTAGGGAGCCCTGCTCAGGCTCTCAGTACCCCCGGCTATGACCACTTCAGCTCTGCCGGTTTGAATTTCCTGGGTGGCATTACTAATGGCCTGGAGTCCTGAAGCACACTGGCGGTGCACGGTAAAAGCCGCAGCCTCTTCCGGCACTCCTCCCAGAAGGGAACAAACCCTGGCAATATTCGAAGCCTCTGTAGTCTGGCGGGAATGGCCCATGATCACTTCTTCCACCAATTCGGCCCCGATGCCCGCCCGGGTTATAGCTTCCCGGATAACAAGGCCACCTAAGTCATGGGGCGTAATGTCCTTGAGGCTGCCGCCGATGGTCCCTATCGGGGTTCTGACAGCACTTACGATCACAACCTCTTTCATGCTGACCCTCCTTCTCACAAACCCGACTTTTTACAACTATCCCATAATCATTCCACCATCGATACAAATGATTTGACCGGTTAAGTACCTGGAATCATCAGAGGCCAGGAAAACCACAGTAGGGGCGATTTCTTCCGGCTGGCCGAAGCGCCCCATGGGGACCCTGGCCAGATATTTTTCCCGGAATTTCTCGTTGGTAGATCGG
>JAJZTU010000369.1 GCA_021848765.1 Bacillota bacterium | reverse complement strand
GTACAGCCCACCACCACAGGGTCAAGATAACTCACGTGATTGGAGGCAACTATTACTCCCCCGCCGGGTGGCATATTTTCTTTGCCTTCGATTTTCCAACGGCCCACCAGAGTCAGGAAAATCCTGCAAATAATCCGGGCAACTATATAAAACACTACTGACCACCTCTCCGGACATAAGCCAGGATGGCAGCCACCACCTGGTCAATATTCAAAGTGGAACTATCAATTAAAACGGCATCCTGGGCTTGAACCAGAGGGGCAAATTCCCGCCCGGCATCCATGCGGTCCCTTTGGGCAATTTCCTCTTTCAACTGCTCCAACTTTACAGCATAGCCTTTATCTTTCAGTTCAAAATACCTCCGGCGGGCACGTTCATCAATTGACGCAGTTAAGAAAAACTTGAAATCCGCCCCAGGCAGTACATAGGTGCCGATATCGCGGCCGTCCATGACCACTCCGCCATTTTGAGCCATTTGCTGCTGAAGGCGGACCATTTCCCGGCGTACTCCCGGCACTGCCGAGACTTGGGAAACATTCCGGCTGACCATAGGGGTGCGGATATCCAGGGTTACCTCCTGTCCATCCAGAAAGACCCTCTGGCTCCCTCCCGGGTCCAGGTCCAGGTAGACTGAGGTGTTTTGGGCCAGATTGGTAAGGGCAGCCGGGTTATTCAGGTCTACCTGTTCCCGCAGCGCCTTGAGGGTAACTGCCCGGTACATGGCGCCGGTATCTACATAGACATACCCTAACCTACCGGCCAAGAGCTTGGCAATAGTGCTTTTCCCTGCGCCGGCAGGACCGTCTATGGCAATATTAAATTTTTTCATCGTTTCAACTCCTTGGGTGCTTTTAAGAGTAAAATTTTCTACACAATAGTTAGTATTTCCTCTTTCTTTCAAAAAATCTGTTAGCACAGTCTAAAAAAATTTCAGGCATCCACCGGAATGGTGAATACCTGGATAAAGCCAAGCCCGTATCTATGCTATACCTATGTCCACGCTATACCAATGTCCATGTCAGACATGTTTTTATGCTGTACCTTCTATGTCAATGCGGCCCTACCAGTCCCGGCTGCTGCCACCTCCACCGGAGGAACCGCCGCCGAATCCACCGCCACCTCCACCGAATCCTCCGCCCCCGCCCCGGCCTCCACGAAACAGTCCAAACCAGAACAGCATTTCCAAGACGGTACGGGTAATTCTGGCCCGGTTAAAAATCAGGTCCAAAAGGAACATGGCTACCAGGATATAAGGCATCCAGCGTTCCCAGGGGGAAACAGTTCTTTTTCTGCTTTCCTTGATGATCCTGGGTTTATCCGGAAAAACCCGGTTCTGCGGCTCATCCAACTGGACCTGATATTCCCTGGCCACATTGGCGGCCAAGACCCCGTATCCCCGGTAGATTCCACTGTCAAAATCCCCCTGGCGGAAATAAGGGACAACCTCTTCATCCAGGATACGGCCTACTTTAGCGTCAGGGAGAGCGCCCTCCAAACCGTAGCCAACTTCAATTCTTACCTTGCGTTCCTCCTTGGAAACCAGCAGGAGCACACCGTTATTTTGCTCCTGTTGGCCAATACCCCACTTTCTGAACAATCCCACTGCATAGTCTTCTACTGTCTGACCTGCCAGGTTCGGCACGGTAACCACCACGACCTGGGCATTACTTTTTTCCTCCAGTTGGGTTCCAAGGGCCACGATAGCCTGTTCGGTTTCGGGGCTCAGCAGCTGTGCATAGTCATTGACATAGATGTTACCCCCCGGCTTGGGCGGATAAGGGTCAGCCGCCCAAGCGAAGGTTGCAAAAGCGGACACAAGTATCAACAGCAGGAGCAAACCAGGCATCAATCTCTTCATGGAACACACTCCCTTATACCGGGGTTAAAACCCATTAGCTGAGTCAAAAACCTTCATCTACTGCTTTTGCGTTCCAAAGTCTACCTTAGGCGCTGCCTTTGCCCCTTCTTCCGCCTTGAAATATTCCTGGGGACCGAATCCAAACATCCCGGCTATCAAAGAATTGGGGAAGCTGCGGATCTTGGTGTTGTAGGCCTGAACAGCCTGGTTATAGTCCCGGCGGGCTACAGCCAGCCGGTTTTCTGTTCCGGCCAGTTCATCCATCAAACTGCGGAAGTTAGCGTCTGCCTTAAGGTTAGGGTAGTTTTCAACTACCACCAATAACCTGGAGAGGGCATTTGTAAAATCAGCCTCTGCCCTGGCGGCTTCGCCCGGCGTTTTTGCCCCGGCCAGCCTGGCCCTGGAATCAGCAATTTTGCCCAGGACCTCTTTTTCATGTGCTGCATAACCTTTAACAGTTTCCACCAGGTTTCCGATCAAGTCTGCCCTGCGCTGCAGCTGGTTTTCCACCTGACTCCACTGGCCTTTGATGTTTTCCGAGTCGGTTACCAGGCTGTTGTACATTCCGGCCAGGGATGAACCCGCCAGAAAGAGCACACCCAGAATTACTGCCAGCACAATTAACCCTTTTTTCACAGTCCATTCCTCCTTGATGACTCTTATAGTTTCTCAAATGTGTGAACCTCTCCCGCCTACGCATACGCTAAGAGGCGGGAGCTTCAAGAAACATATCGCCGAACTGGCCAGGTCGGATACTCGTTTGAGCCTCCTCATGCACTAGACATGCCCGCCAACTTGTTGACG
>JAJZTU010000050.1 GCA_021848765.1 Bacillota bacterium | reverse complement strand
ATTTGGTGCAAATATAGTTTATTAGGTGAGCTTTACTTAACCAGGTGAAAATCGTCTATTTGGGGATATGGGCCCAGAAGGAGCAGTGGTTGGATGAAAATCGGTATTCCAACAACCCTGATTTACTTCAGTTATTACCCCTTATGGAAAACCTTCTTTGAGGAACTAGGGTTCGAGGTAATAGCTTCACCCAAAACTTCTAAGGAAATCCTGGATCGCGGTGTGGCTGAAGCGGTCAATGATGCCTGTGTCCCCGTAAAGCTTTTTCATGGCCATGTGTTGGCCTTGAAAGACAAGGTGGACTATTTGTTTATTCCCAGAATGGTCAGTGTGACCAGGGAGGCTACCTTTTGTCCAAAGTTTTTGGGGCTGCCGGATATGATTAAACACTCCCTGGAGGGTCTGCCAGGGATTATCGATACCAGAATTGACCTGAAAAAAGGTCAGTTTGAGCTTTTCCGGGTATGCCGGGAGATAGGAAAGAAACTGGGGAAGGGCTTTTGGGTGGTATCCGGCGCCTATTACAAAGCGCTACGGGTCCAGAAAAAATATCAGCAGCTTTTGCTGGCCAAGTTGCGGCCCCAGGAGGCTTTGGATTATCTAAGCGGCAAGGACAGGGCGGCAAACGCACCAGGACGACTGGAAAACTTGCCGGGCCAACCGGAAAGCTTGTCCAGGGGAATTATTTCTTCCGGAAGGTCTGTGCCGGTTAACCTGGCGGTGGTAGGTTATCCCTATGAGGTCCACGATTCCTTTGTCAGCGTGAATTTGCTCAAGCACCTGGAGGCTATGGGGGTCAAGGTCTGGACGGCAGAGATGGTCCCGCCCCGGGAACTGCGCCGGCAGGCTAAAAAGCTGCCCAAGACCCTGTTCTGGCACTACAGTAACCTGATCATCCGGGCCGCTTTTTACTATGTGGAACAGCCATATATTGAAGGCATCATTCATCTTTCGGCCTTCGGGTGCGGGCCGGATGCCATGGTGGATAAGTTAATTGAACTGGAGGCGAGGGAGAAGGGGCCGGTACCCTTCATGACAGTCACTATTGACGAGCACTCCGGGGAGGCCGGGATGCAGACCCGGTTGGAGGCCTTTGTGGATATGGTGCGGATGAGGAGGGGAGCACAATGAAGATAACCTTCCCTTATATGGGGACCTCCCATATTGCCTTTAAGCATTTATTCAATCACCTGGGCCATGAGGCCCTGGTACCACCGCCGCCCAGCAAACGCACCCTGACCTATGGAACCCAGCATGCTCCGGAGTTTGCCTGTATTCCTTTCAAAGTGCTTTTGGGGAGCTATATTGAGGCCCTCGAACAGGGGGCGGAACTGATCATTACCTCCGGGGGCAGAGGACCCTGCCGGGCGGGTATCTATGGTATGCTCCATGAGCGGATTCTGAAAAGCCTGGGATATAAGTTTGAAATGATGGTTTTTGAATCCATCTTTAGGGAACCACTTGGGTTTTTCAGTAAGGTCAGGCGGGTGCTAAAGGCCGGTAGAGTTTCCTGGCCCCGGTTTATCAAGGTATACAAGGACGCATGGGTCAAGCTCTGTGCCCTGGATGAGACAGAAATTCTGTCCCATGAGGTGAGGCCCTATGAGCTAAACCGGGGAGAGACTACCAAGGTTTTTAAGCAGTGCCTGGAAAGCATTGACCGGGCCCAGACCCGTGAGGAAATCCGGGAGGCCGGGAGCATTGCCCGAAAGCTGCTGAAGGCTGTTCCTCAGGATCGTTCCAGGAGGCCTTTAAGGATTGGAATCATCGGAGAAATCTATGTCGTGCTGGAACCCTTCATTAACCTGGATGTGGAAAAAACTTTGGGCGAGATGGGGGTGCATACCCAGCGTTCCATTTACTTAACCGATTGGACCAGGGAAAATACCCTGGTTAAGGATGAAGATGCCAAAGCTGCTGCCCGGCCCTATCTGGACCAGCTTATCGGGGGCCATGCCCTTAACAGTGTGGGGGAAACTGTTTTGTATGCCAAGAATGGCTACGATGGGGTAATTCAGCTGGCGCCCTTTACCTGTATTCCGGAAATAGTGGCCAAGAGCCTGATGCCCAAGATCAGCCGGGATTTAGGGATACCGGTGCTGACGGTATTCCTGGATGAACAGACGGGGAAAGCAGGACTGCAGACCCGCCTGGAGGCATTTGTGGACCTGTTGAGGCAGAAGCGGCGGTGGAAGGAGGAGGGGACAGGATGCACGGCTATTTAGGGATTGATGTAGGTTCGGTGAGTACGAATGTAGTGGTAATCGATGCTGACAGGGAAGTGCTGCAGGCTTTGTACATACGGACCAAGGGGCAGCCTATTCAGGCGGTAAAAAAGGGCCTGGCGGAAATAGCCGGGCTTTTGCCCGCTGATTTGGTAATTCGCGGGGTGGGGACTACCGGTAGCGCCCGGCGCCTTTCAGGGGTGATGGTAGGGGCGGATATTGTGAAAAACGAGATAACCGCCCATGCTATTGCGGCTTCTCATGTGGTTCCCCAGGCCCAGACCATTCTGGAGATCGGGGGGCAGGACTCCAAGATTATCCTGCTCCGGCACGGGGTGGTAACGGATTTTGCCATGAATACCGTGTGTGCTGCGGGGACGGGGTCTTTTCTGGACCAGCAGGCTTCCCGGTTGAATATTCCTATAGAGGAATTCGGGGGAATGGCTTTACGGTCCAAGACCCCGGTGCGCATTGCCGGGCGGTGTTCGGTGTTCGCGGAGTCGGATATGATTCACAAGCAGCAGATGGGGCATAACACTGAGGATATTATTGCCGGGCTTTGTGAAGCCCTGGTAAGGAATTACTTAAACAATGTGGGCAAAGGCAAGGAGATTTTGGCGCCGGTGGTATTCCAGGGCGGGGTGGCTGCCAACCTGGGGATTAGGGCGGCTTTTGAGCAGGCCCTGGGCATGGAGATTATTGTCCCCAGGCATTTTAATGTGATGGGGGCGATCGGGGCAGCCCTGTTGTCCAGGGAAGAGGTAAAACACAAGGGCCATACCGGCTTTAAAGGTTTCGCGGTAAGTGACATGGATTACCGGGCGACCAGTTTTGAGTGTCAGGGGTGTTCCAACCTTTGTGAGGTAATTAATATTTCCGTGGATAACCAGCTTCTGGCCCGCTGGGGAGACCGCTGCGGAAAATGGGAGACCCTGGCCGGGTAAATGGGCAGTGTTAAGCCGGAGGTGGATATGGAGAAGTTTTCCACAAAGATAGTCATTATCTTTTTCACCGCCCTGGGGGTGATGTTAGGAAGCGCCCTCATTGGCTCGATAGCTGCCGTTTTTACCGGGGAAAACCCTGCACGCATTATGTTAAAGATTGCCAAGGACATTAAGATCTGGGCTATTGTGGCCGCTATCGGGGGGACCTTTTCCTCCATCGAAGTCTTGGAATCGGGTATCTTTGAAGGCCAAATCAAAGCTGTGTAGAGAAGGGAAAAGTAACAGAGTTAAAGAAAAATGCCGCTGCACATAAACTGCGGGTAAACAAAATAACTGTCCATGTAACTCTCCGGGAAAACGATGATTACGCCCGCCTGGCTCTGGAGAAGCAAGTCCGGCAATACCTGGAGAGACAATTTCTGCAGCGGGAGCTTAACTCCCTGGATCCCCTGGTTATCCCGGAAGTTGTGGATGACCGTTCCTTTACCGTTGAAGGTGATTCCTACCAGGTCAAGAGCCTCACCACTCTGATTTCCGAAACCATGATTATGCACCTGGAAGCCAGGAAATTAGCGCCCCGGAACCTGCCGGCGGCAACACTGGGAAGGACCGGGGAATTAAAGAATTAACAGTTAACGCAAAGGAGGAATTTTTATGCTTTGTGCAAGATGCCAGGAAGAAATCCCCCAGGGGGAAGAAATGAAATATGCGGGACAAACTCTGTGTGAAGATTGTTATATTGAAGCGATTGAGCCTCCCAGGACTTGTGATGTGACTGCGGTTTACAGCGCTAAGCTGGCTCGAAAGCTGGCCGGCCAGGAAGGTACGGACGGGTTAACGGAGCTGCAAAAAGAGATTTATGAATACGTTAAGGCCGCCGGAAAGGTGACTCCCGAGGCCTTGGCCAGGAAGTTTCAATTAGCCAAATGGCAGTTGGAAAAACAACTGGCTACATTGCGGCATTGTGAGTTGTTAAAGGCAGCCTTGGTTGATGGGCTGAAGTATATTGTAATTATGGATGGGGGACCGGGAACGCTGGAGATATGAGGTCATTCAGTGGAAAGGAAACGCAGTTAATTGCCTAATCCCCAGTTTATGGTAAAATAGTAGCAAGAAAGCTTTTAGGAGGGGTGAAAATGACGACACTAACTACAGCAGAAGAAAAAGCAATTACGAAAATCATCAACCATCTCGTGAAAATATGTCCGGAGCAATTAGTATCCGTGATTCTCTATGGCTCCAAGGCGCGTGGCGACTTCTCTTCAGATTCAGATTTGGACCTTTTAATTCTGGTCAAAGATAAAACCAATGTAAACCGGAGCCGGATTTATGATTTCCTAGTGGACGATGAAGTTGACTATGAGGTTAATCTTTCCTTAAACATCTATGAGGCTGGTGTTTTTAAGAACCTGGTTGAAATGAATGCTCCCTTTGCCAGCAATGTGATGAACGAGGGTAAGATTCTATGGACCAATTAAGTACGAAAGATTTAGCGCTGCACCGGTTACAGTCGGCAAAAGACCGGCTCCGGGTTGCCGAAGAATTACTGGAGAGAGGACATTATTTAGACGCAGCATCGAAAGCATATTATGCGATTTTTCAGGCGGCCAGAGCCGTCTTAGCCACATTAAAGCTGGACTCGCGGAAACATTCCGGGGTAATCAGCATGTTCAACCTCCACTTTGTAAAAAGCGGAATTTTACCCAAGGAATTCCGGAAAATCATTGTCAGCGCGCAAGATTTACGCCTCGCCAGTGATTATGACGACTTTTACATTATCAGTAAGGATGAGGCCCTGACCACGGTAGACGATGCGACCAGGTTTATTCAGGGGATCGAGGAATATCTCCAAAAAAATCTTCCTTAATTACAGTAATTAACGACAATTCCTTTTATTAAGGAAGCAGATGACCTATCCCGCGAGGGGTAGGTTTTTTGTTTGCCGCTGACATGGTGTTGTCACCGGACCGTCATACAATTAGGTCACCGAAATAACAGGAGGTGTCCTTTGTGAACAGGCAAATCAGCGTTAAAACAGGGGTTAGTGAGGGGCTGTTGCGACCGGGTAAAGCCCAGAAGGTATATGTAATGCTGGAAATTTACAAGAAATTAAAGAACAGTTGTGTGCGGTTTATGATAATATTGCGGATTGGAATGCGGTTGAAGAATGCCGCCAAGTTTTGCGGGACATACGGTATTTATTGGGCAAAAGTTTACGGAATGAGGATCAGAATGAACTTGAAAAGATAGGAAGTTTAATTGAAGATTTTCTAACGGAGTTAAATGAAATTGGTCGGATAACCGACCGAATTAAACTGAGCAAAGCGTTTGATAACATATTAAAATCTTGGGAGAAACGAACTGATGAGTTATACTTTGACCGCCCGCTTGAAGATTTCAAAGAAAAAAAGTTGAATAAGATTAAAGAAATGGAAACAAATTGGCAGGAGCGGTTTACGATTATTCCGACAGACAGCGTTAAAGTATGGACAGCGGAATTCTGTGTTAAGTGGTTAGAGGAAACTAAAGTCCCGCCCGACTACCTGAGTGAAGTTAGCCTGGAGAAGTATTACAATCTACGGAACGTGGTACAAAAGAGACTTGATGAGACATCAATTGAGGGAGTTGTTACGTTGTTTAAGAACCTCTTGCCTGAACAACAACACCAGTGCCTAAAGATAATCAATCCTGCAAATCCCAGGAATAATAATATCCATGGTGGAAAATCTATCTCCGAGCAAAGCTGAAAGGGGGTAGTTCCATGACCCGCAAAACTCACAAGGGGATTGTCGGGAAAGCCATGATTACCGGTAAAAACAAGCCTGACATCGGCCCGGGAATAAGTTTTACCGAAATGAATTTGACTAATGGCCATGATATTGAAAAAGCTGCACGACAGGCAGATAAGCGTCCGGAGAAATAATGTCACTTAAAATAGGCATGAAGTATGTGGTGTGAAACGGTACACATATGGGAAGGTAGTTGCTTAATCGGTTTTAGGATGTGCATTTGTGGGTAATCGGTTTGAGCAGGTTTATTTGTGGGCAATATTATTTGGTAGACCACTGCACGGAGAAATCGGAGGCATACCAATGAAAATTACCTTTCCCCACATGGGAAATCTGTCTATCGCCTTAAAAGCCATGTTTACCGCTCTCGGCTTGGAGGTTATTGTTCCCCCGAGGACAAACCAGCAAACCATCGCTCTGGGAAGCAAATACGCCCGGGAGGGGGCGTGTCTCCCCTTTAAGATCAATTTGGGCAACTATCTCCAGGCCTTTGAACTGGGGGCGGACACTGTTGTAATGCTGGGGGGCTCAGGGCCTTGCCGGTTTGGCTATTTTGGCCGGCTGCAACAGGCTATTTTGGAAGACTTGGGCTATAACTTCCGCATGGTACTCCTGGAAGGGGGCACTTTCAAAGCCAGTATTGACCGCCTTCGCAAGCAGGCAGGGGACAGGTCCTGGCTGGAAGTGGGGCAGGCCATCCGCTGCGGGTGGTCCAAGCTGAAGGCCATGGACCGGATAGAGGCGGAAGCTCACAAGGCACGGCCGCTTGAACTCGAGGGGGGAGCGGCCACCAGGGTTTATAACGAATTCCTGGAAAACCTGGATAGGGCTGACTCCCCTGCTCAAGTCCGGGGGTGCAGGGAATGGGCTTTGGAGGCTTTGGCCCGCCTGCCCAAAGACCTGGACAGAAAGCCCTTGAAGGTAGGCCTGGTGGGAGATATCTACATGCTTTTGGAACCGGTGTGCAATGCCCATATTGAAGAGTTCCTGGGGGGACTGGGGGTTGAAGTTACCCGCTCGATTTACCTTTCCCACTGGATAGCTACCAACCTGATGGGTTTGGAACGGACCAGGTACGGGAAGGGATTAATCAGGGCAGCCCGGCCCTTTTTGGGGTCTGTGGTAGGGGGGCATGGCCTGGACTCAATCGGGAATGCCGTTAATTATGCTGACCAAGGTTATGCCGGTGTGATTCAGATTCTGCCCCTTACCTGTATGCCGGAGATTGTAGCTAAAGGTATCCTCCCCAAAGTGAGCGCTGAATGCGGGATACCGGTGCTGAACCTGGTGGTGGACGAGAATTCTTCAGATGTAGGGATGAAAACCAGGGTTGAGGCATTTGTAGATATGTTAGCCAGGAAAAAAGTTTTTGAAAGAGCCGGATTTTGCCTGGAAAAAAGGGGGAACTCTTAAGAGTTTCCTTTTTTGTGCTTTTTCATAGGGTAATCCTGATTGATTTTACAAATATTTCCTGATATGCTCATAAATGTCCGGTTTTTTCTAAGCAATTGAGCATAGAGGGGTGGGCAAATGGGGAAGAACGATGCCGGGAACGATACCGGGAAAAATACCGGAAGCAACGCCGGAAGCAATGCCGGGAACAGGCCCTGGCGGCAGGGTAAGCGGTTTTTTTTCCTTACAGCGGTGGTAGCGTTTTTCTTGGGGTACATGGCTGTTGCCATGGCTCTGCCGGCTACACCGGCGTGGAAACCGGAGGACTTGGAGGCAGATTTCAATACTTTTATTTATGACCGGGAAGGTAAGCTTATAGCCGTACTCCAGGGTTTGGAGGACCGGTTTCCCTTGCCGGGAGAGATTCCCCAGGTGGTGAAGGATGCTTTTGTCGCCACTGAGGATGTCCGTTTTTACCGGCATAACGGCATAGACCCGGAAGCTATTCTCAGGGCCATGATTGTCAACTTCCGGGAGGGGCGGATTGCGGAAGGGGCCAGTACCATTACCCAGCAGTTGGTGAAAAACTCCCTCCTGACGTCTGAAAAGACCTATGAACGCAAAATCAAGGAAATTCTCCTGGCCCTGGATATGGAAAAGAAGTACTCTAAAGAAGAAATCCTCAACATGTATCTCAACCGTATTTATTTTGGGCACGGGGCGTACGGCCTGGAAGCGGCTGCCAGGACATATTTCGGTAAGACCGCCAAGGACCTCAACCTGCCCGAGGCTGCTTTGCTGGCCGGTTTACCAAAAGCGCCCAATCGCTATTCTCCTTTCCGAGAGCCGGAGGCGGCCAGACAAAGGATGAATACTGTCTTGAGTCTCATGGCGGAAAACGGCTTGATAACCCCGGAACAGGAAGAACAGGCCAGGAAAGAAGGCTACCGGCTGCTTACCGCTCCCCTGGAAAAGCCTTATGAGTTCCCCTATTTTGTTGACAATGTGGTGGAGGAGGCAGGGGAGCGCTTGGGGATTAGCGAAAAAGACATCTACGGCGGGGGTTTACGGATATACACTACCCTGGACAGGAAAGTCCAGCAGGCGGCCCAGTCAGTATGGGCTGATGACCGGAATTTTCCGCCTACAGGGAAGAATAAACGCCCTGTCCAAGGCGCTGTTGCCGTTGTGGATTACCACAACGGGGAAATCAAAGCGCTGGTAGGTGGCAGGGACTATGATGCCAAGCGGGGATTTAACCGGGCCGTGGACTCCCGTCGCCAGCCAGGGTCTACTTTTAAGCCGGTTGCAGTGTACGGACCGGCTTTGGAGGCCAGATATCCTCCTTATATGGTGCTGGATGATTCTCCTGTCAGCTTTGGGGAATATACTCCTCAGAACTACAGCGGGGGCTTTAAGGGAAGTATGACCATGGCTTCCGCCCTAAAGTATTCGGTAAATGTCTGGGCTGTGAAAATGTTGGATAAGTTGGGAGTGGAAGCAGGTTACAATTTTGCCAGGAAGCTGGGCTTTGACCTGGCGCCTGAGGATAAAGTGCTGCCTTTGGCCCTGGGCGGTCTTACCAACGGTGTCTCACCATTGCAGATGGCTTCAGGATATGGGGCTTTTGCCAACGCGGGAATTCTTGTAGAGCCTCATTCTATCACCAAGATTACAGATGCTTCCGGAGCTGTCCTTTTTGACGGCCGGCCCAAAGCAAGTAAGGTAATGGAACCGCATACCGCCTATGTAATGACAGATTTGCTGCAGGATGTGGTTAGGGGAGGAACGGGGACCAGGGCCAGGATGGACCGCCCGGTAGCCGGGAAAACAGGAACTACCCAGCTCCCCGATAGTCCGGAGTTCGAGAAAATTGCGGGAAATAAGGATGCCTGGTTTGTCGGTTATACTCCGGAACTGGTTGCTGCCGTGTGGATCGGCTATGACCGCACTGACCGGGGCCACTACCTGCGGGGCGTGGTAGGAGGGTCATACCCGGCCCGGTTGTGGAAAAAGGTAATGGAAAAGGCTTTGGACGGAGTGCCCAAGAAAGATTTTCCCGAGTACAAGGGTAAATTTAAGTACCGGAGGGATATCCGGGTGTGGAGTCCGGACACACCTGAAAAGACGCCTGAGAAGAATGGAAGCGAAGTTCCGGACAACGGGGGGGCTGCTGCTCCTGTGCCGGCCGGTGAGGATACCCAGGGAGCTTCGGATAGTGACCAGGATAACCCGGATAATACCCAGGGCAACCCAAATAGTGGCCAGGGTAACCCAGACAATGGCCAAGGCAACCCAAACAATGGCCAAGGCAACCCAGACAATGGCCAAGGCAACCCAGACAATGGCCAAGGCAACCCAAACAATGGCCAAGGCAACCCAGACAATGACCAAGGTAACCCGGATAATGGCCAGGGACCTCCGGCTGCCGGTCAGGATAGTCCCGGAAATCCGGAAAGCGGGCAGGGTGTTCCCGGGACGCCGGCAGGGGGTCAGAATTCTCCAAGCAGCCCGTCTGCCGGTGGGGAAGCGCCTCAATCTTCAGGAAACGGCAGTGAAGCAGGCAATTAGAATAATGTCCCGGACAGTGCCCAGTGTCCGGGACCATTTTTTGTGGTAAAATTCCTATAGGGTGTTAGAACCAAAGCGGCAAAAGGAAGGTGCAAAAGGTGCAAAAGGTACAGCGGGGCAGAATACGGTTTAAGCAAATCATCCTGGGTTTTGTGCTGTTTATTTTATTCAGCCTGCCGGCAGGCGGGGCTGTGCTGACCGGGTTTGGCCTGGCCTTCTATGAGCAGTACAAAAACCAATGGGCTAACGGGGACTTGGTGGCTGCGAATAATACGCTGGTTTACGACCGTACGGGGAAACTGGTAGCCCAGCTCCACGGCCCGGAGAACAGGGTAGTGGTAAATTTTAATAAGATTCCGCAGCACTTGAAAGATGCCTTTCTCGCAGTGGAAGATGTGCGTTTTTATGACCATCCCGGTTTGGATGTCGTCGGGATTGCCAGGGCGGCTTTGGTGAATATCCAAGAGGAAGAACTGGCCCAGGGAGCAAGCACCATCACCCAGCAGTTAGTCCGCAATGCCTTTCTTTCCAGGGAGAAGACCTGGCTGCGTAAGTTGAAAGAGCTGGTGATGGCCAGGGAACTGGAAAAAAGATACTCTAAGGACGAAATCTTCGGAATGTATCTAAACCGCATTTATTTCGGTCACGGGGTATATGGTGTGCAGGCGGCTTCCCGGCTCTACTTTGGCAAAGATGTAGACCAGCTTACCCCGGAGGAAGGGGCCTTACTGGCCGGGATACCTAAGCACCCCGGACTCTACTCCCCATACCGGGATGCGGAGGCTGCCAAAGCCCGGAGGAACCTGGTGCTGACTCTTATGGAGGGTTATAGGCTGATTCCCCCTATGGAGGCGGACCGGGCCAGGGCGGCTGCTTTGCGGGTGGTTGGGGTGAAGGGCCAGGGAGGATATAACTTTCCTTATTTCGTGGACCAGGTTATCAGGGAAGCCAGGGAGAGGTATGGAATTGAGGAGGAAGAGTTATACAAGGGAGGTTACAATATCTATTCCACCCTGGATACTAAGCTGCAGGGAGCGGCCGAGGCGGTGTTGGCAGACCAGGGCCAGTTTCCTCCCGGCGCCGGCGGGGCGCCGGTTCAGGGGGCTATAGCGGTGGTGGACTATCACCGGGGGGAAGTACGGGCTTTGGTGGGAGGCCGGGGTTACCAGGCGGTCCGGGGGTTTAACCGGGCAACTCAACTAAAGCGCCAGCCCGGTTCAGCTATTAAGCCCCTGGTGGTTTTTGCCCCGGCTCTGGAGAAGGGATATCCGGTAACCTACCGTCTGGATGACAGCACAGCAACTTTGGGTAGTTACAGGCCGCAGAATTACGGCGGCTACAGCTATGGGTCCATGGATATGGGCTTTGCTTTGCGGAATTCTGTTAATGTTTATGCTGTGAAGCTGCTGGGAGAGATCGGGGTTGATGCCGGCTTCCGCATGGGAGTAGCCCTGGGGTTGCCGCTGGTGGAAGCCGACCGGGGCCTGTCCCTGGCCCTGGGAGGGCTTACCGGTGGGGTTTCGCCCTTGCAGATGGCTGCAGCTTTTGGGGCTTTTGGCGGGGAAGGTGTGTTCCGGGAGCCTGCCACCATTGCCCGGGTAGTGGACCGTAACGGGCTGGAGCTAAAAGGGAAAAAGCCCAGGGTAGAGCAGGTGATGTCAGTGAACACTGCCCGGCTCATGACCGGAATGTTAGAGGAAGTAGTTAACTCCGGCACAGGCCGCGAAGCCAGATTAAGCGGTGCAGGCGGAGCTTTGCCGGCCCAAACGGTGGCCGGGCGAGTCTATAGTCAGGCTTTGGAGCAGGACGCCGGGGAAGTGGCCAGGCGTAGTTTTTCGGCAGCCGGAAAGACAGGGACCACCCAACTGCCGGATACCCCGGAGTTTAAGGGTATCAAGGGCAATAAGGATGCCTGGTTTGTGGGCTACACCCCTGAAGTGGCAGCAGCGGTTTGGGTGGGCTATGACCGGACTGACCGGGAACACTACCTGCAGGGAGTTGTCGGTGGATCCTATCCGGCCAGAATCTGGAAGGCAGTCATTGAGCGGGCGGATAGAACACCAGGTAGAAATTAGGCCGGCAGACAGTTTAGCTCCCCTGAAATTAGGCCGGACAGTTCACCTGTAGAGTAACCTGATTTCGGAGTTCAGCATAGTATATAGTGCTAAGTCAACAGCATCCATGTACACCTCTGCGATCAACAGCATCCATGTACACCTCTGCGATCAACAGCAGCATGTACACCTCTGTGACAGGGTGGTGAAAGTCAACCGGGTTTTTAGCCCGGGTAATAAAGACGAAAGAGGTGTTTTTTATGGGTGGTATCTTTGGCGGTGGAGGACGTGGAGAGATTCTGGCTATCCTGCTTCTCTTCATCCTGATCATCTTCATTTTCCCCGGTTTCTTTACTGTTGACTAGCAGCACAGCAATGGCTCCCGGCTACTTGGCCCGGGAGCCATTGCCATTCCGGGTGAACAATCTAAGGTTTGATTTCTTACTTTGCCTATGCTACAATCTTGGTAAAGAAAGGGGGAATTGCCGTGAAAATTACCAAGGAAATGGGAATTGGCGAAGTTGTGGCCAGGTATCCCCAGACTATCCCGGTTTTTCAAGCCCACGGAATGGGATGTTTTGGCTGTGCAGCAGCACGATTTGAGAATATCGAACAGGGTGGCCTGGCCCACGGAATTGACATTGACAAACTGATCCAAGACCTGAATGATGCAATCAAGTAGGGAGTGAAGAGGCGAAGGCCTCTTTTTCTTTACAGGCAAATCGGGGTGTGAATATGCAAGCCGTAATCCATGAGGAAAAATTAAAGCCAACCCGGCGCCAGGTTATCGGTGTAGCGCTGTGGGCCGGTGTCCTGCCGGTGTTCGCTGCCTTGGGAGCAGCCTGGTATTGGTTAGCCCTGATTGGGGCTAATCTTTTGTTTGAAGTGTGGAACCTGATTAGCAGAATGCAGACCAGTTATGTTTTGACTCTGGATAGCCTGATTCTAAAACGTAGAGAAGCAGAGGTTATGACTGTTCCCCTGAGCGGAATTCAGGGTGTTTTCCGGGGAACCTTCCGGGAACTCCTGAAGAATTCTGCCTTAAAGGAGGTTCCGGCCCAGCGGATTCGAGCCGTCCCCAAGCTCGGCGGCTCAAAAGAAGTTGTGGCGCTAATTTATGAGGCTGAAGGAAAAAGGGCGGTATTTATTCAGCCTTCCCTGGCTCTACAGTTGGTTTTGGAACAGGGCCTGGGCAGGCCGCCCGTTGCCGGAGAGGTGTGTTAGCCGAAATTTAACATAACTCGGCAAGAAAGGTGGGTAACTGTTGCATAGGGTGGTCAGTATCAGCCTGGGGTCACCCCGGGGGGATTTTCAACATACCATGTACTTTAGGGGAAGGAAAATCCAACTGGAGCGGGTGGGGACTGACGGAAAAGTGGAATCTGCTGTGGAACTGCTCCGGGATTTGGATGGAAAGGTAGATGTCCTGTGCCTGGGAGGGGTGAACCGGTTCTATTATGCCGGGGACCGGGCTTTCCCGCTGCCTCTGGGGCAAACCCTGGCTGCTGCCGTCACAAAGACACCGCTGGTGGATGGAAGCTGGGTCAAGAATAACTGGGAGCCCCTGGTGATCCAAAACTTGGCAGCCGGTGGGAAGGTAAACATCCGGGGTAAACGGGTACTGCTGGTGTCGGCCCTGGACCGGCCGGTTATGGCTCAGGCCTTCGACCGGTTGGGCTGTCCCCTGGTGGTGGGTGATGCTATGTTTGGACTGGGATTACCCGTAGCTTTTCGCAGTTTGCCAATGTTTAATTTTTTTGCTACCCTTAGCTTACCTGCTCTGCGCCTGCTCCCTTTAGGCTATCTATATCCCTTGGGGGAAAAACAAAATACCGTTTTGCCGCGGTTCGAAAAGCATTACCGCTGGGCTGAGGTAATAGCCGGGGATTTTCATTTTATTTACCGCCATCTCCCGGCTGATTTAGCAGGTAAAATAATCATCACCGGTACGGTGCGCCCCGGTGATGTGGAGGAACTGCGGCTGCGTGGGGTTAGCCTGTTAATAACTACAGCCCCCATGCTGGCAGGGCGGGCCTTAGGGGCTAATGTCTGGGAAGGCGTTTTACGGGTTGTTTCCGGAGACGATCTGGAAAAGCTGGCCCCGGAGAGAACCCGGGAAATGCTGGGGGAGCCAGGCTTAAGTCCTACAGTGTTAAAATTAAATTAAATCAGGTATATTTGATAATGTACTTAATAAGCTATTTCTGGAGGTAATAAGCTGATGAACAATTGGAAACCCAAAGGCATGGCTACCGGTATCGGAAGTCTTCCCCACAGAACGGCGCAGGAGGCTCTGGCTGTAATTAATAAGTATCTTCCGGAGTTTCCCCACTGGCCTCAGCTTCCTCAGGGGGAGGTCAAGGAAGGGTTTGTGGAGCAATCCGCCTACCCGCTCTTGGATTGTGGCCTGGCCAAGGTTACTGCCAATCCCGGGGAAAACGAGCGCCTGGTGTTTGCTATGGACCGGCCGGAGTGGACGGATAACCTGACTGAGTTTTACAGCCGGTTCATAGAGGCAGAAGCAGGGGACAGGGCGGCCCTGGACAAATTTGCTTTTCCGCGGGAAGGGGTTAAGGGTTTTTATGCCTTTTTGGACAGCCTGAAGAGGGGGGGAGGCGTAAAAGCCCAACTTCTCAAGGGCCAGGTCAGCGGACCGGTTACTGTGGGTTTTTGCATGACTGACCATGAGCGTAAGGCAGCCTATTACCATCCCGAGCTGCGGGATGTGATTGTAAAGACCGTTCAGTTGCAGGCTAAGTGGCAGTTGCGGGAACTAAAAGCCCTGGGGCTTCCTGTCCTGATTTCCATTGATGATCCGGGGATATATGCCTGCGGACTTTCCACCTACATAACCCTGACTAAGCAGATGATTCAGGAGGATTTAAAGATT
>JAJZTU010000368.1 GCA_021848765.1 Bacillota bacterium | reverse complement strand
TCCGATCTCAATGTCTTTCCTCAGTGATTATCTCCATTGTCTTCATAACCAGCTTACGCAAGTTGTGGTTGTTTTGACGCATGGTCTCCACTACCTCACTGTGGGTCAGGTTGGTGGGAGATATTCCGGCCGCAAAATTGGTGACCATGGCCACAGTGGCATAACAGATTTCCGCTTCCTTGGCCAAGACAACTTCCGGGACGCTGGTCATCCCAACCAGGTCTCCCCCCAGAATCCGGTACATGCGGATTTCTGCCGGGGTTTCAAAACGCGGCCCTTCTGTGCAGACATAGCTGCCACCCGCAAGGACCCGTAAACCGGTTGCTCCGGCGGCTTTTTTCAGCACTCCCCTGAGTTCCCGGCAGTAAGGTTCGGTCAGGTCAATGTGGACAACCCCCTGCTCCCCTCCTTCGTAAAAAGTCAGGGGCCTGTTCTTGGTAAAGTCCATAAACTGGTCTACCAGGACAAAATCCCCGGGGGCCATGGCCGGGTTCAGGGAGCCGACAGCGGCTGTGGCTATGAGCTTTTGGACACCCAGGGCCTTCATGGCCAGTATATTAGCCCTGTAGTTAATCAGGTGCGGTGGTACGGAATGTTGTGCTCCATGGCGGGGTAAAAAGGCGATTTCCTTACCGTTATAGTTGCCCACTTTTACCTGTACAGTACCGAATCTTGTGGACAGCGTTTCTTCCCGGGTGTCTTTTAAAATTTTGGGGTCGTAAACCCCAGTGCCGCCAATAATGCCAAACTTGATACTCATGGGCCCTCCTTTATGCAATCATCCTATTCAAACAGCGCTTCTGCATATTCCCGGGCATCAAATAACCGCAGGTCTTCCATGCCTTCCCCAATACCAATGAGCTTTACGGGAACATCCAACTCTGCTTTAATACTGATCACTACTCCACCTTTAGCTGTTCCGTCCAGTTTAGTAAGGGCGATACCGGTTACCCCGGCAGCCTGGCCGAAAATTTTGGCCTGCTGGACCGCATTCTGGCCGGTTGTGGCGTCTAAAACCAGGAGCACTTCATGGGGCGCCCCGGGGATTTCCCGCTCAATTACCCGGCGGACTTTCTTTAGTTCTTCCATAAGATTGGTCTTGGTGTGCAAGCGACCGGCTGTGTCGATAATCAGGCAGTCAGCTTTGCGGGCCCGGGCAGCCTGGACAGCATCAAAAGCAACTGCTGCAGGGTCGGCGCCCTCATTGTGTTTGATCACATCCACACCTGCCCGGTTGCCCCAAATCTCCAATTGATCGATAGCTGCGGCCCGGAAAGTATCCCCTGCAGCCAAAATCACTTTTTTACCTTCAGCCTTAAGTTTATGGGCCAGTTTGCCGATAGTGGTGGTTTTTCCCACCCCGTTGACGCCGACCACGACGAATATTGACAAAGGTTGTCCCGTAAGATTCAGGGATTCTGTTTCTTCCCCCAGAATTTCCCGGACCAGTTCCTTTAGAACAGCTTTAAGCTCCGCAGGGTCTTCAATCTTGCGCGCTTTGACCTGGGCCCGCAGCTTTTCCACCAGTTCCATGGAGGTATTCACACCTACATCACCCTGGATGAGAATTTCCTCCAGTTCTTCAAAAAAATCTTCATCTATTTGCTTGGTAAAACTAACCAGATTCTCGATTTTCTCCACAAATTGTTTACGGGTCTTGGTCAGCCCTTCTTTTAAATCTTTTAATTTGGAAAAGAAACCCACTTGCTTGTTCAACCTCCCTCTGCAGCAAACAGTTCAGAAATTCCGGTTTTAAAGCTAAAGGTTAAGGATGCTACCCTTAACCTCTTGGACAATACCTGTTTAATTTTAGCATAATTCTTAGTTTATCTCAATTGGTTTGCATAAACTTGTGTATTCCTGGGCAATGCCAAACTTGCGATTGCGGATGTCAGCTTCGGCTTCCGGAGTATTGGCATCAAAGAACTCCAGACTCAGGCGTTCATCCTCATCAGCCAGAGAGAACAGCTTGTCACTTACCTCTACCACCGTTGCGCCCCGTACCTTGCCGTCCCGGTCATGGCCAATAGCGATAATGGGCCTTCCCCAGGTCCCGGGACCGGCGGTGGCGTCCCCAATATGCATAACTCCGGTTCCCCCGGGATGAGTATGTACGATGACGGCATCCATGGGGACATGCTGAGTATACACTTCCCGCAGGGATTTGCCTATGAGGTCAATTGCGCTGGAGGCCAGAATTCTGGAGGGCACATAACCCATCCCTCCGGCCACTGTTTTTCCATAGGGCTGAACCTTCCCCCGGGTATCGACTTTGGCCAGCATGGCCACCTCCCGGCCCTGCCCCACTTCCACCGACCTGGCTACCAGTTCTTCGGCAAGCGCACTGCCGATTGCTTTCACCTCCAGGCGGGGTATTTTCCACTGCCCGTCGCTTTTGTAATCCCAGGGCTGTTCGGGAATATCCACAACCTCCAGGGGTTCGGAAATATCTAAAAAATCGAGGCTCAGCTCAGCGCTCTTCCGCAGGATCTCCTTTTCTTCCTGCATGGAACGGGCAGCCAGGATATCCAGGTCCACTGCCTCTGACTGTGTACCGAGATCAAAAAGTCTATCCTTGGGGTAGATAATTCCTAGGCCGGCCACTTCCCCCATTTTCATCCCGATGCTGACGATGGGGATATTGAAGAAATCCACACCGGATACATCAGTAATCAGTCCGCTTTTTCCGGGCCGGGTTGTGATCAGAACTG
>JAJZTU010000367.1 GCA_021848765.1 Bacillota bacterium | reverse complement strand
CTAGCTCCATACCATGTATCAAGGCCAACTCTAAATAGGGAAAGTTGAACTCCATATCCTAAAGGGGATTATCCGGTTGACCGGAAAAAACAGAGCAGGTTGGTCTCAAAATTGAAGGGAGGGATTTTTGGCAGACCGTGAAAGTGGCTTTTGCCGATTTGACAGGTTAGAAGATTGGTTTGAGCATTGAAGGGAGGATTATGGGTTTGAACAATTCAGAGGCTACCACCCCCTTGACAAAAAAAAGGCAGCCGCCGGCTAGGGGCGCTGCTTTTGAAAGAGGATTAAACTGGCCTTCAGGCCATACAGGAAGCATTAGAGAAAAGTTAAGCCTGGTTCTTAATAAAAAGCTGCTGGCTTACCTTGGTCCCGGTTTTATCGTCACGGTTGGGTTCATCGACCCCGGCAACTGGGCAACTAATATGGCCGGTGGTGCGGAGTTCAACTACAGACTGCTCTGGGTAATAACTCTCAGCACCGTTATGCTAATCCTGCTCCAGCACATGTCGGCGCGCTTGGGAGCGGTAACCGGAAAATCACTGGCGGAAAATATCAGGGAGCACTTTCCAAAACCGTTGGCAAGCTTTTTCGCTGCTACTATTTTCATCGCCTGTATTGCCACCTCCCTGGCGGAGTACCTCGGAGGAGCTCTGGGGCTAAATATCCTTTTCGGTTTGCCTTTATGGGCAGGGGCTTTGTTAACTTTTATTTTGGTGGTTGTTTTAATTGTATTCCAGTGTTATTCCAAGATAGAACGAATTATTCTGGCATTCCTGGCGATTATTGCCGGCAGTTATGTTCTGGAAATATTTATTACTCAGCCTGATTGGGCCCAAGCCCTCCCACGGACTGTGCTGCCCTCGGTTAACTCACAAAGTATTATGGTTGCTGTGGGAATGTTAGGGGCAGTGGTTATGAGCCACAATATTTACCTCCACTCCTCTACCATCCAAAGTCGCGACTGGTCAGGTTCTGATGCTAAAAAGCGGGAACTCCTGCGTTTTGAATTTATAGACACAGTCCTGGCCATGGGTCTGGGCTGGCTGGTGAACTCCTCTATGATCCTGGTAGCTGCGGCTGTTTTTTACACTACTAATACTAAAGTAATTAGCCTGGAGCAAGCAGCAGCAACCCTCAAACCTCTCGCCGGGGAGTTTGCAGGTTTGGTTTTTGCTGTCGCCCTGCTGTTTTGCGGGGTTGGGTCTTCAATTACCGCTTCCCTGGCCAGCGGGAATATCATGTCCGGGTACATGGCTAAGGACTCACACAGCAAACCTTTCTGGTTCCGCCTGGGGGTTGTGGCCCTTACCCTTCCGGCGCTGTTGATTATAGCGTTAAACCTGAATTCCTACCAGGCGCTAATCTTAAGTCAGGTTGTATTAAGCGCTATGCTCCCTTTTACCATCATCCCTCTGTTGATTTTGGTAAAAAACCCCAGGATCATGGGCTGCTTTGCCAGCGGCAGAGTCGAGTTTTCCCTGGCCTTCACTACTGCTGCCGTTGTGATTCTGCTCAATGTACTTCTCCTGTATCAGGCTTTCGGAGGGACTTTTTCCCTGTGAACTTCAGGTATCCCAAGAAATTTGGGATACCTTTTACCTTTCTATATACAAAAAGACCTTTGTTTCACCACAGGAATCCTGCACTGAAACAAAGGTCTCGCTACCAAGGAATGTTATCCTCGTCAATAAGACCGGGCGCATAGGCGCCAGCGTGTCGATCTTATTGGCAGAAAAGGCTGCCAGCTACTCCCCTTTGAGGGATATTCAATTTTGTTACTATACAGTATGCGCCACTACCAGGGAGTGTTACTGCTACCTAATATTTTATCCTGCAGGGCACTCAAATTTCCTGACCAGCAGGCTGGCATTATGGCCGCCAAACCCCAGGGAATTGGTCATCGCAAGCCCAACCTGGCCGGGCCTGGCGACATTGGGGACATAGTCCAGGTCATATCCGGGTTCAGGATGCTCATAATTGATAGTGGGAGGAATTATACTTTCCTGCATGGCCAACAAACAAACGATGAATTCGATGGCTCCTGCTGCCCCTAAAAGATGGCCGGTCATGGATTTGGTAGAACTAACCGCCAGTCCCCGTCCACCCGAAGCTTTGCCAACCGCATGTGAGCCAAAGACTTTCTTGATAGCAGACGTTTCACACCGGTCATTTAGCAGGGTGGATGTTCCATGGGCATTCAGGTAGTCCACCTGATCAGGCCTGATCTTTCCCTCCCGGAGAGCCAGTTCCATAGCCCTGGCAATTCCCTCTCCGGCAGGCTCCGGGGCGGTGATGTGGTAGGCATCGGCAGTGGCGCCATAGCCGATTATTTCACCGTAAATTTTGGCTCTCCTGAAGTTGGCGTGGCTCAAGGTCTCCAGGATGACTATCCCTGCGCCCTCCCCCATGACAAACCCGTCCCGGTCCCGTTCAAAGGGGCGGCTGGCCTTGGTTGGCTCCTCATTGCGCAGGGACATTGCTTTTAAGGCACAAGTACCGGCAAAAAAGCTGGGAAAGAGCGGGGCCTCCGCCCCGCCGGCTATCATTACCTGAGCCTGGCCCCGCTGCAGTACCCGGTAGGCCTGGCCAATGGCCAGGGTTCCGGATGCACATGCTGCTACAATTGTATTAGAGGGACCCCGGGCTCCGGTCTGGGCAGCAACCGCTGAAGCAGCACTGCTGGGGAGGTATTTGGTCATAAGTTCCGGAGTAACGGCACCCGGACCCGCTTGCTG
>JAJZTU010000366.1 GCA_021848765.1 Bacillota bacterium | reverse complement strand
CAAATAGATGCGTGATCGGTAGTTGTCCAATAGGAGGCAGTACAGAAATGGTCTATCTGGAGTATCGCATACTAACCAACCGGCCTGGGCTACTGGGGGATATTACTTCCCTGATCGGCCTCCTGAACATCAATATTTGCCAGGTAAGTGGAGTCAGTGGTAATTGGCGCGGATTTCTGCTCGATGGTGATGAGCAAAAAATTAACGCATTAAAAACCTCCCTGACGCAAATTGATAATATTGAAATCACTGCTATACGTACTCCTGGTTCCCTGGACCGGATTGCGATTAAACATGGGACCCGGCTTTCACCGGTAAACACCAATCCACTGACTTACAGCTTTGTACGCGATGAGTTGGGATTGCTAATAGATTTCCTCGGGGAAATCCTGAAGGAAACCGGGAATATAATCATCGGCATTCGAGGGATGCCTAGGGTAGGAAAAACCGAGGCCAGCATCGCTGGTTGTGTTAATGCTAACAAACGCTGGGTATTGGTGTCATCTACTATTATTCGTCAGAATTTGCGCAACAGTCTTGCCCCGGAAGAGTCTTCTGCTGATTGTGTTCTGCTTATTGATGGGATCAGCACCACATCCAGAGGTGGAAAACGGCACAACGCCTTGGTGAAAGAGATATTACAGTGGCCTGTGCCTAAAATTATCGAACATCCTGATGTTTTTGTGCGGGACGGGAGCTTTGGTGAAGTGAATTTCGATTGGGTTATCGAACTTAGGCGGCAGGTTGGGGAAGAAATTAATTACCAGGATATCACAAGCAGCTTTTCGGCATTTGACATTAGCTAGGAGGTGGACAGATGGGTAAGATTGGTGAAATTCTCCGGAAAACCCGTGAGGCTAAGGGGTTAACCCTTCAACAAGTAGAAGATGAAACCAATATGCGCTGGAAATACATTGAGGCTCTGGAAGAGGAGAATTATGAGGTTATTCCCGGTCAGGCTTATGTCAGAGGTTTCTTGAGGAATTATTCTGCTTTCTTGGGCCTGGATCCTGAAGAAATGCTGGAACAGTACAAGGCGAGCACTGAAAAGGCATATGCTGCCCCAAAAGCTGAAGAGGATTGGCAAACTAAAAGAACCGGGAGGAAAAACAAAAAGGGTAAACAAGCCGGCTACACAAGGCTGGTGGTAATAGGAGTTGCCGTGGCAGTTTTAGTAGGAGGCGGGTGGTTACTTTGGGCAGGACCACTTGCTCCGGGCCCTAAAGCGCAACCACCGAATACATCGGAGCAAACCAAGCAGAATAAACCGCCGGCTGGACAGGGCCAACAGACCGACCCCTCTAAAACACCGGCACAACCCGGTGGACAGGTTACACCGCCGCCCCAACCCCCGGCGACAGTTACCCCTCCAACCCAACCGCCTGCCACCCTTCCCCAAGGGGTGGATCTAACGCTTAAAGCCAATGGAGGACAAAGTTGGATTGCCGTGTTCACCGACGGGCAGAAATCATTTGAGGGATTTCTCAACAATGGCGAAACGAAAAACTTTACGGCCAACAACAAGATAGCTGTCAGGTACGGCAATGCCGGGGTGGTTGAGGTTATTCACCAGGGTAAAAGCCTGGGTAAACCCGGTGGGGTGGGCAAAGTGGTTAATAAGGAATATACCAGATAAAGGTGTAATGTAGCCTGGCCTCCCGCCAGGCGGCAGGTTTAATTAAATAACGTATCCGGAGGTGTCCCCAAATGGCAAAAGATAATTCATTCGATATTGTATCCCAGGTGGAAATGCAAGAGGTTGAGAACGCTGTAAACCAGGCAGTTAAGGAGATTGAAACCCGTTTTGATTTCAAGAACAGCAAGAGTGAGATTACTCACGAAGGGGAAAAGATTACCCTGGTTTCCGACGATGAGTTTAAGTTGAAAAACGTAGTAGATATTTTAGAAAGTAAACTGATTAAGCGGGGAATTTCCCTAAAGGCCCTTCAGTATGGAAAGGTAGAACCCGCTGCCAAGGACACAGTTAAGCAGGTAGTTACCTTAAAGCAAGGCATTTCCAAAGAAGAGGCCAAAAAAATTACTCAGTTAATCAAAGACAGCAAGATTAAAGTTCAGGCTCAGGTACAAGGTGACATAGTAAGGGTCAGCGGCAAAAACCGCGACGACCTACAGAATGTAATTAAGCTGTTAAAAGGGCAAGACCTGGACCTGGACCTCCAGTTTATCAACTACCGGTAATGTTGTCTATAGTTTAGACATGTCTAAAATCTAGACAGATTGCTTGAAATGCATAAGCTTTCAGATAACTCGTTGATTGTGTATATAAATTAGACACAGCAAGGCCTAAAAGCCTTGCTTTTGTTTTATAGACACTTTGATTCAGCCTAGGCACACAGGAAGGATAAGCCTGGGTTGCTTTATTTTAAACTTTGGCATTAGGATTGCATATTTAAGCTGCTGGATGCTAATGGCTGCCGGTGTAAACCGGTTAACTAAGCAAGGAGGCCGATGTCGTGAAGGCAGAGCAGGGGACAAGAGAAATCAGCAGGGCAAAATTCCTGGCTTATGCTTATCATAAGGCCCTGGACTCCACCCTCAAGTCTGCTGCTCGGATGTTCAGTTTCCTGGAGGACAATTCAATCGGAGAGTCCGGTGAGTGGAGGAAAGTGGGGAGTTTGAGGGATATTGGGCCAGAGCCACGGCTTTTGTTCTCTGACGGCAAGCCAATCATTTTGACCGGCAGTGAAAAAAGTGTGCTGGTCTTCCCCTTGGATTGTCCTCAG
>JAJZTU010000049.1 GCA_021848765.1 Bacillota bacterium | reverse complement strand
GAACAACAAATTGAAAACATAGCAGAAAGTCTTATTCACTGGCTGGACGATATTGATCTTGTTTGTTCCCGCTTGCAGGGTGAAGAACAGGAAATGTGGCGTCAATTGCTGCAACAGTGGGCCAGGCAAATATTGGGCTTACTAACTGAGGCCGGCATCCGCGAACTCGATGTCATTGGCCGTAGTTTCGACCCGCGGTGGGCAGAATCAATTAGTACGGCAGCCCGTAATCCGGCAATGGTTTCCTCGTCAGACGGCGAGGAGGCTCACCATTTTGTCCCCTACCAGGTTGTAGAAGTTATAAAACGGGGTTTTGCTCTCAGTGACGGGCGATTGCTGCGTAAAGCGCAAGTTATTACATTACAGGAGGAGTCTCCCCATGAGCAACAGTAAAGAAAATAAGGTACAGTGCTCTTTCCGCCCTATTGTAGGGATTGATTTGGGTACGACCAATTCAGCTGTAGCGTACATTCACCGCGGACAGCCTACCATCATTCCATCACCCCAGGGCCAGCGGATTATCCCCTCTGTTGTATTAATTGACCTGCAGGGGAATGTCATTGTAGGTGAGGATGCACGTGCTGCCCTCGTTGCCATGCCTGACCGTACAATCGCTGCGGTAAAGCGGAAAATGGGGTCGAATGAACACATTCCGCTTGGAGGACAAGCCCTGCTCCCCCAGGAAATCTCCGCACTTATCCTGAGAGAACTTAAAAGCTATGTCGACGCCCTGTTTGGCGAGGGTGAGAAGGAAGCTGTTATTACCGTTCCTGCCTATTTTACCGACGAACAACGCCGGGCTACGAAGCAGGCAGGGGAGCTGGCCGGGTTTATTGTGGAACGGATTATTAATGAACCGACGGCTGCTGCTCTTGCTTTTGGCTTGGCGAACCTGGAAGAAGACCGGCACATTCTTGTCTATGATTTAGGCGGCGGAACCTTCGATGTTTCAGTTGTGGAAATGATGAGCGGTATTCTGGAAGTAAAAGCCTCAACAGGAAACAGCCACCTTGGGGGTGAAGATTTTGACTGGAAACACCTGCTCTTCTAGCCGAGCTCCGGGAAATGGATGAGGATTTTGCTGAGGGTATTATGTATCTTAGGAAGAAATATCCGCTACTCTACCGGCGTTATCAAAAAAGATGGGATACAATGTTTAATGAGCGGGTCGGCCACCTGAACCGCGAAGCACGAAGGCGATTGAAGTACTCTGCCGGTAATTGAACTTCGATTAGCACATGGAATTGTTTGGTATAATATTAAATAGAGAAGATACTATGGTTTGTGGACAATCCTGTGGTTATTACTATAAGGGAGGAAAAAGGAGACATGGCGACACTGGACACTGAACAAAACAACATAAATGAAGAGGGGGGCGGGAATATAAGCACGGCCAACCCGGCCGTACCCGCTAACTTCATCCAAAATAGTATTAACGAAGACTTAAAGACAAACAAAAATGACGGCCGGGTGCATACCAGATTTCCGCCCGAACCGAACGGCTATTTACATATCGGACATGCCAAATCCATCTGCCTTAATTTTGGTATTGCCGCCGCAAACGGGGGTCTGTGCAATTTGCGGTTTGACGATACCAATCCAAGCAAAGAGGAAGTAGAGTATGTAGAGTCGATCCAAGAGGACGTTAAGTGGCTTGGATTCGATTGGGATGACCGGATGTTTTACGCGTCAGACTACTTCGAAAAACTATACGCATACGCTGTTGAGTTAATCAAAGCCGGTAAGGCCTATGTCTGTGACTTAAGCGCTCAGGAAATCAGGGAATACCGCGGCACATTGTCTCAGCCCGGAAAAGACAGCCCGTATCGTAACCGCCCGGTCGAAGAAAACCAGGACCTATTTGAGCGGATGAGGGCAGGCGAGTTCGAGGACGGGTCCCGGGTACTGCGGGCAAAAATCGATATGGCGTCTCCAAATCTAAATCTGCGGGATCCGGTACTCTACCGCATTTTACGGGCAACCCACCACAGGACGGGTGACAAGTGGTGCATTTATCCAATGTATGACTATGCCCATCCCCTTTCGGATGCCATCGAAAAAATTACCCATTCCATCTGTACGCTGGAATTTGAGGATCATCGCCCGTTGTACGATTGGGTGCTTGACAACGTGAGTGTTGAGTGTCATCCACAGCAAATTGAGTTTGCCCGGCTCAATCTCACCAACACCGTTATGAGTAAGCGCAAACTCAGGCAGTTGGTTGAAGAAGGGTATGTCAGCGGCTGGAATGATCCCCGCATGCCTACCATTTCGGGCTTGCGGAGGCGTGGTTACACACCGGAGGCAATCCGGGACTTTTGTGACCGTATTGGAGTGGCCAAAAGTAATAGTGTGGTCGATATTGCGCTCCTGGAACACTGCATCCGGGAAGACCTGAATACGCGGGCGCCGCGGGTTATGGCGGTATTGCGCCCACTGCGGTTAGTGATAGCCAACTATCCGGAAAACCGGGTGGAGGAATTGGAAGCCGAGAATAATCCGGAAAATCCCGCAATGGGGTCGCGGAAGATTCCTTTTTCACGTGTGCTGTATATTGAACAGGAGGATTTTTGTGAAAACCCGCCGAAAAAATACTTCCGCCTGGCTCCCGGACAGGAGGTGCGCCTAAAACACGCCTATATTATCAAATGTCAACAGGTCGTTAAGGATGAACAAACCGGCGAAGTGGTTGAACTGCACTGTACCTACGATCCGGAAACACGAAGCGGTGCGGATACCAGCGGACGCAAAGTCAAGGGTACGATTCACTGGGTGTCGGCTGCTCACGCTCACACAGCGGAAGTTCGCTTGTATGAGCATCTTTTGTTGGACGAAAACCCGGACGGTGAAACGGATGATGCTGATTTCAAAATGAAATTAAACCCAAGCTCTTTAGAGAGCCTGACTGCTTGTCTGGTTGAACCAAGCCTGGCCGGTGCAGCACCGGGAAGTCGATACCAATTCTTAAGACAGGGTTATTTCTGCATCGATTCAGTTGATTCATCCCCTGAAGCACTGGTTTTCAACCGTATAGTTCCGTTACGTGATTCATGGGCCAAAATCCAGAAAGCATAGCATAAATTATGGCTTGAATAGCTATTAAAAAGGTCGAACTCAGTTCGGCCTTTTAATATTGGCTAAGGCAGGGATTTTCCGGTAAAATATAAATAGCTCAATGTTAGAGTTGCCGGGAATGGAGGGAAATATGACCGAGAAATCACTCATCATCATAGGGGCTGGACCGGCTGGCGGCTGACATGAAGGCTCTTGCACCCAGGGACGGGAAGGTCATCGATGAGTTAGTGGAGGGTTGCCGCGCCTTGCGGGGGTTCGATATGGATACGCCTAAGCCGCGGGAACTAATGGGGCCGCTGGATGGGCTGAAGATGTTATGGCGCATGCGCCGGTTGCTCAAGTATGTGCTACGCTACAATATGTCTGTTGCTACTTTTGCCCAGCGCATTCAAGACCCGTTTTTGCGCCAGAGTGTGACAAACCTGTTTGTGCCTGAGATGCCGGTGTACTTCCTGTTTGCGGTCCTCGGTCAGTTAGCTGCCGGGCAATTGGGGCTTGTGGAAGGCGGGTCCCTGAACTTTTCCCGGGCCATAGCCAGGCGGTACCAGGACCTGGGCGGAGAGATTACTTACGGGGCCCGGGTTGAGGAGATACTGGTGGAAGAGGACCGGGCTGTCGGTGTGCGGCTGGCTGACGGTTCTGTACACCGGGCCGATTTGGTGGTTTCCGCTGCCGACGGTCATAGTACCATCTTCCAGATGCTTGGTGGGCGCTACGTGGACCAGACCATCCGCGACCGGTATGCCAACTGGCCCTTGTTCCCGCCGATCCTGCTGGTCAGTTTCGGGGTGGCCCGCCAGTTTCCGGGCGAACCCGCTTCTAATAATATCCGGCTTCAACAACCTCTCAATGTTGGCGGCATAGAGGTAGAAGGTTTCCTGCTCCGTATCTTCAATTACGACTCTATACTCGCCCCACCGGGCAAGACGGTTATTCAGGTCATGCTGGAGACCGATTACGACTTCTGGCAAGACCTGCAGAAAGACCGGGTCCGCTACGAGGCCGGGAAGTCCCAGGTCGCCGCAGAAATCCTGGCCCGGCTGGAGGCCCACTACCCCGGGATTTCCTCACAGGTGGAGATGACCGATATCGCCACACCCTACACATTTTGGCGCTATACCCGCAACTACCGGGGGGCATTTGAGGGCTGGCTGATGACGGCGGAAGCGGTCCGGACCCAGTTGCCAAAAACGTTGCCGGGCCTGGCCAATTTCTACATGGCCGGCCAGTGGGTGGAGCCCGGCGGGGGCATCCCCCCGGCACTCTACTCGGGCTGCAACCTGGTGCAGATTCTCTGCAAGCGTGACGGGAAGCCATTTTCGGCAACCATACCGTAGACACTGGTTGCGGGATGTGATTTTGTCCGGTATAACCGGTAAGTGGAAGAAGATTAGTAAGTCTTTAAAAGAGGCAGAACAAGCGCTGATGTAAAACCTCTCCATCGCAATATGATGTGTAACTGAAAATCCCGCCCCAGATTAGGGACGGGATTTTTGCTTTAATAGCAGTGAACTATTGTTGAATTCATTCGTTTAAGTTATGTAAAGCAAATGTTGCTACGTAGTTCCCATGTGGAACATAATAATTTGAACAACTGAGAAGGCAGTGAGTTTATGGGAGAACTACAGCTAATTGAAGCAGCTAAAAAGGGTAATAAAAGTGCCCTGAATACGCTGCTCACTGATAATTACAAACTGGTTGCCGGCTATGTCATCAAAATGACGGGAGACCCGGAACGGGCACAAGATATCGTCCAGGAAACCTTGCTAAGAGCGGTACTAAATATTGACAAATTCACTCCCAACGCAAAGTTTTCTACCTGGCTGATTAAAATTGCCACCAATGTCTACCGGGATGAGTTGCGGAAAAACAAAAACTTAGAGCCGCTTAATGAAACATTGGAGAGCCCCGGACAAGGGCCGGAAGAGTTAATAATTATCCGGGATGAATATCACGAGGTGCTGGATATCCTGCTGGGTTTGCCTTATGAAAAGCGGGCGGTATTTATCCTGAAACATTTTTACGGGTTAAAGTATGAGGAAATTGCCGATGTTTTGCAGTGCCCTGTGGGGACGGTACGTTCAAGGCTCCATAACTGCATCAAAAGTATCATGAGTGACATGGAAAGGAGGAAGCTGATTTAGATGGAACAGAACGGGCAAGGCCAGGAGCGGATAATTGAGAGCTATTATGGCGAGTTGACAGGCGAAGAATTAACCGGTGGGGAACATCAGGTTTTTGAGTCTAAACTGAAGGCCTGTTTAGAAAAAATGAATGTTTTAGCGGATGAAGGCGTTGAGCTAAAGGTAGATATTTTGGATATCATTCGACAGGGAGAGCTGATAAGGGGAGCAAAGGCCAGGCGCGAGGAAGGAATTGCCTTTACTATAGCTGCCGGCATCATTGTTTGCTCTGTGGCTTTATGGAATTATATTCTGGGGCCTGAGTTCATCCTCTATGCGCAAATCCTGCTATTGGGTATTTCAGCTTTCGCCGGTATTCCCTTTGTGAAGTATTTAGAAGACCAGGAGGGGTAATTGTGAATAAGAGCTTGAATAATCCGTATGTTATTGGCGCAGTATTAGCTTTGCTGTTTATCCAGGCAATGTTTATCTTTTTTGATGCCCGAAAAATAGGAGAAAAACACTACTGGCTGTGGGGATTATTTGGATTGATTAATGTTCCAAGCTCGCTGGTCATCTATTTGTTAGTTACCAGAGTAATTAAACGGACCGGCAAGTTTTAATAAGGTGACCGGACGTGCACCTAAAGTAAAGATATCCAAAGCAATTTACTCACAACGCCTGCCAGAGAAAAACCCCCAGGATTCCGCCAAGGACGACCACCATTATATTCAGGCGGAAAAGTGCCAGGATAATCGCGACCAGGCCACCCGCAATTGCCGATCCCGGATTTCCGGTAGAAGACAGGAGTCCCGGGAAGATCAGAGCCCCCAGGGCAGCAAAGGGAATGAACTGAAAAAAAGCATTCCAAAAAGGCGGCAATTTTAGATTACTCAACAAAACCATCGGCAGCAGGCGGGGCAGATAGGTTACTGCTCCCATTGCCAGCACGAGCAGCCACAGTTGGTCCATTATGAAGCCACCCCCTTGGGAAAGATTATAGCGCCAATAAATGAGGCAAATACAGTTGAGATAATGATGCCCCATCCGGTAGAAAGGTTGTTAAAAACCGGCGCCCAATGGAGCAGGGAATTAACAGCAACCGCAAGTAGGGCAATTATGAAGACCGGCCGTGATTTCTTCAATGAGGGGACTAACAGGCCGATAAACATGGCGTACAGGGCAATTCCCATACTTGTTTTTAGCGACTCGGGAATGCCTCTAGCCAGAAAAACTCCAATCCACGTCCCTGCATTCCAGGCGCTAAAGGCAATAAGATTCAACCCAAAAACAAATTTTGGGCTGAATTTTTGTTCTCTGCGTAAGGAGGCTACACTAAAGGTTTCATCGGTGATCCCAAAAGCTAACAGGGCCATCCACTTTTTTGAAGTGCCCGGTTCAATTCGCTGGGAGATAGCGGCTGTCATCAGGAAATGACGTAAATTCAGGATAAAGGTTGTCATAATAATTTCCCAGGGGTTGGCACCGAGAGCGATTAAGTTAACACCTACAAACTGGCTCGCACCGGCAAAAATTGCCAATGACATCAGAAGACTAATATAGTTCGGAATCCCTGCAGACTTGGCCAATAAACCAAAGGCAATAGCAATCGGTATATAGCCAACTGCAATGGGGATACCTGCTTTTAGTCCATCTGTAAAGGTTAAACTGGTCCCGGGTAGTTGGGCCGCCGATTCCCGGGAGTTGGTTGCCATTGTCTCCAGATCCATAAAACTAGCCTCCATCGCTTAATGTGCACCAAAATATACCATGGGTGCATTATTTTGCATGAACAGTTTTGAGTTTTGGGTTAGTTTAATATAAAATAAAGTAAGAGTCAATACCGATAATAATGTGTATGGAATCTTAACTGAAGGAGAAAGAAAATGCAGAGGAAAAGGTTCTGGCCTTTGGTGGCAATTACTGTGACTTCTATTATGTGGGGATTATCCTTTTTAAGCATCAAGGTTTCTGTGGCGGTGTTACCCCCGATGACTTTGGCCTTATCCAGATTCCTTATGGCCTCCCTACTTTTAATTATAGTTTTGAAGTGGAGAGAGCCACAGACCAGATTAAACAGAAAAGACTTCCCTTTAATGATCTCCGCCGGGGTAATTGGTGTAACGGCGTATTTTTATTTTGAAAACAATGGGGTAAAGTTAACTTCTGCCTCAGCAGCATCCATTATCCCGGCTCATGGTAACAGGGCCGCAGCTGCAGAGTTGCTTAGCAAAGGGAGGTGATTTTGATTGGTAAAAATATACCCTGCTGCTACCAGGCACGGTGGCCGCAGGGTTTTTTGTGGTTATTTCTTTTCCACCTCGTAGACGATATCATCCAAGAGGTAGACGTCGATTTGGGTATCTTTGGCCAGGTTTCTGGCTATTATAAGCTGGTTACCGCTATGAATATAGACATTGGAAGCAAGGTCATAGCTATACAGGGAAAATGGGTCTTTATTAAGATGGATTCTTTTTCCGTCGTCGCTAAGACCTTGATACTTGCCGGTTATTTTTTTCATGACGTTAAAGCTAAACCCACCGTCTTCTTTTTCCCTGACTTCTACTCTGTCACCGGTGGCCAGGGCGTTTAGCTGGTAATTTTTTTGACTGCCGTTTAAGACTTCACTTTTACTGTTAAAGTTATAAGTAGTTGATGACCCTTCAAAAGGCATAAAAATTATTGTATTTGTCTGGGTGTTAATTAAAGTTACCCGGCCCAGAACTGCGGGTAAAACTTCAACTTTGGTTAGTTTATGGCCGAGGAAGGTTGCTTTAACGGTGTTTCCGACAGCAAAATCGTCGATACCCGGGGAAGTTTTACCTGCAACAATGAGTTCAACCCTGCTGGTTGTATAAAGGTATTTGCTATTACCGTCCTTGTCTTTAACCTTTAACTCTTTAGATGCTTTAAGGACGTCACTTATCTGGTAAACATAAGTTTTCTGGACGTTGATTTTGGCTACAATATTTTCTTCCAGTCTTACTTCAACATAATCGTTTTTGTTAATATCGTTTAAATCCGGGCTGCTGTCACCTTCGATATCTACATCAACGGCGCTTGCTAAGACATAGGTTTTGGGGTCTGAATTGTTGACTTTTAAAGTAATCAGCCGGCGATTCTGGTCCAGAGAAACTACAGTACTGGCAATAGTATTTTTATTTTCCAGGTAAATAATTTTATTATCTACCAGTTGAAGCTCAACCTTCATATCCTTTTTAACATCTGACAGGTAAGAACTGGTCCGGTCATCAATGATGAATTCCGCCCTTGAGCTTACTTCAATAGCTTTTAGTTCGTCCTTTTCGGTCTTCAGGGTCAGGATCTTATTGTTTGTATCAACTGCTATTACCGTCCCTTTGGTTATGTTTTCCACGCTTCGATCCTTAACTGTAATAGCAGTAACCTTGCTTTGTTCGATGCTTAATTCCACCCGGTCATTGACTAAAATATTGCTTAGTTGGGGGTAATTTAAACCGGAGACCTTAATTTCCACATTATCGGAAATAGTAAAGGCTTCTAAAGAATTATCATCTTTCTGAAGGGTTAAGATGCGTTTTTCGGGGGAAATTAAGGCGATTTTACCCGTCAAAGTTAACTGCTGTTTAGCTTTAACCAGTTCAATTTCTGTAATGACCCCGGCTGACAATTTTAGCTTCACTTCATCCCCAACCAGTAAGTCTTTAATGGAGGCAAATCTTTGGTCGGGGATTTTTACTGTTACCTGGTCTGAATATTGATAAGCATTTACTTTGCCGGAAGAATCCTTGAGAATTAATAGTTTTTGGGTTGGGTTGAGGTCATAAATGATTCCGGTGTTAGCGGTGGATTCTTTGGTGTTTAATAACAGGACGCTAATAATCTCGTCTTTGGCATTGATGCCTAATTCTACCTGGGTTCCGGCTTCCAGTTGGTTAAGGGCACTAAAAGTCGCCAGTGGGGATAAAGTCTTAGTATGGATTTTTTGCGTCTCATCCTTAACTACAATAACTTTTTCTTTGGCCAGTACCTGTAAAACCGTGCCTTTGAGGTTAGTTAACACGGTGTAGGCAGGAAGGATTTCAATATATTTTACGGTTGAACCATTTAAAATCACTTTTATAGGGTCATTTTCTTTGAGAGTGGTTGCAGAGGTTGCTTTACCCTGGGCATCGAAGATCCAGGTGTCTGAACTTCTGGTTATGGTCTTAAGCGTGCCATTAACAGAGATAGTTATATTCTGCCCCGAAAGGCTTACAAGCTTAGTCTTGATAATGGTCTCATTCAGGTCCAGATACTGCTCACTACGGCTAAACAGGGTTACCATCTCTGCCCGGGTTATGTTTTGGGAGGGCTTAAAGGTATTGTCCGGATAACCTGCTATAAGTTTGTATTTTATGGTTGTGTTAACCGGTCCTTTGGCCCAGGCGGGGATGGAACTTGCGTCTGTAAAGGAGGGGTTCTGGTTTGTTAATTGAGCTGCTTCACCGCTTTTATTAATCATCCGGACTATTAATTGAGCTACCCAGGCCCGTGTTGCATTGGCAGTTGCATTAAAGTTATTTTCCGAGGGTACAATCAGGCCTTTTTCTAGAGCATAGAGGACTTCTTTTTTGTACCCCTTTTCTACCCAGTTAGGTACGGTGACAGGAAGGGCTTGATTTATATCAATGGTAGAGCTTTGAGTTTTAACCCCCAGGTTACGTACAGCCATCAAAAGGGCTTCAATTTGAGTAACCGGTTTGCCGGGGTAAAAATTGCCGTCGTTATAGCCGGTCACAACATTCCGGTGATTCATTTTGATAATGTCCTTTAGGCCCCAGTGGTTTATGGGGGTGTCTTTAAATGGCATCGCGTACATGTTCAGGTTAATTTCAGCGGTGGCAACATTACTTATCAGCGAAAGCAGGAAAACCAGGGTCGTGATGAACGAGCCTTTTTTAACAAGTCCTTTGACCATTAACTCATCTCTCCTTTTAATATTTCAGTGAGATACATAAAATCTTAACTAAAGTGATAAAAGATATAAAAGTATTTTCGACAATATTTAACCAAATCCTTCCTTTATTGCTAAATTAACAAGAAAAAGGAAGGGCTTTAAATCTAAATGAGAATAGAATTAGTTTAAGGCGAAACCGGTTTTGCCTTGACAAGCAAGAGTCTTCAAGGTACTGTATAGTGGGATGCGGGGCAGTGAACCCGCCTGCTTTGGGGTGAGTTCCACTAATAATGGTAATAATGAGGTGTTAGCATGATTCCAAAAGCATTAAACTATAAAATGCCTCCTGAGTGGGCCAAACACGCACGTACTTTTATCGAATGGCCGGTTAAAGCAGCGCTTTGTTGGCCGGAGAATTATGACGAAGTATGTAGAGGGTTTGCGGAAATAGCCAGAGCGATTGTCGAGTTCGAACCGGTTACCATGCTGGTAAACCCGGATGCGGTGGAAAATGCCGTTAAGCTTTGTGGTCCAAAAGTAGAAATACTAATCCTGGAACATAATGATTCCTGGATGCGGGATAATGGTCCGACATTTCTGACCAATGGAACCGGGGAAATTGCCGGGGTTAACTGGAAGTTTAATGCTTGGGGAGAAAAATATTCTCCCTGGGAGTTGGACGACCTGGTAGCCGGCAAACTGCTTAAGCAATTAGAGATACCCTGTTTTGATGCGCCGCTTGTTTTAGAAGGGGGTTCCATCCATGTGGACGGAGAAGGTACCTTGCTAACCACAGAGGAATGCCTTTTAAATAAAAACAGAAATCCTCAGCTTCCCGGAGCAGAAATTGAGGAGTTAGTTAAACAATATCTAAATGTTGAAAAAATCATCTGGCTCAGAAGAGGGTTAATTGGGGATGAAACTGATGGGCATATTGATAATGCTGCCTGTTTTGCCAAGCCGGGTTGTGTGATTCTGCAAACTTGCTTCGACCCTAATGACCCTAACTATGAAATTACTCAAGAAAACCTTAAGCTATTACAAAATGCAACCGATGCTAAAGGTAGAAAATTAGAAATTATTCAAATCCAGCAACCCCCTGCCAAGTTTTATCAAGGAAGTCGTTTAACATTAAGCTATCTAAACTTTTACTTTGTAAACGGAGGCATTATTCTTCCGGTTTTCGGAGGAGAATGCACAGAAACAGACCGCTTAGCTGAACAAACACTGCAGAAAACCTTCCCGGACCGGAAAGTGGTAAAAATTGACGGGATGTCCATAATTAAAGAGGGCGGGAACGTTCATTGTATCACCCAACAAATGCCGGCAGGTATTCCGGGCAAACTGTAATGGGAGGTAGAGTACATGGGTAAGGTCGTAGTTGCGGCAACACAAATGAGTTGTACAGCTAATATAGAGGAGAATATTAAAAAAGCAGAAAAGCTGGTCAGGGAAGCAGTCGCTAAAGGCGCCCGAATTGTTTTGTTGCAAGAACTTTTTGAAACCCCTTATTTTTGCCAAAAAGAAAAAGCCGATTTTTTCCAATTCGCTACAGAGTTAGAAAAAAACAAAGCGGTGAATCATTTTCAAGCTATTGCCCAAGAATTAGAGGTTGTACTTCCTATTAGTTTTTATGAAAGAAAAAATAATGCCAGGTATAACGCGCTGGCGGTAATCGATGCAAATGGGGAAATACTCGGGGTATACAGAAAAAGCCACATTCCTGACGGACCGGGCTATGAAGAGAAGTTTTATTTTAATCCCGGAGATACAGGATTTAAAGTATGGAATACCCGTTATGCCAAAATCGGGGTGGGAGTCTGCTGGGACCAGTGGTACCCTGAAGCCGCCCGCTGTATGGCTCTCCTGGGCGCTGAAATTTTATTCTATCCAACCGCAATTGGTTCAGAACCACAAGATGCCGGTATCGATTCTAAGGACCACTGGCAAATGGTTATGCAGGGCCATGCAGCAGCCAATATGGTGCCGGTGGTGGCATCCAACCGGATAGGTACAGAAGCTGTAGATGAATCCGAAATTACGTTTTATGGGTCTTCTTTTATTGCCGGACCGCAAGGACAAAAGTTGGTAGAAGCCAACCGGACAGAGGAAACTGTTCTGGTAATGGAATTTGACCTGGAACAACTGGAAAGACAAAGAATCGAATGGGGGATTTTCCGGGACCGCAGGCCTGAGCTGTATAAAGTTATCATGACTTATGACGGGATGACAGAAATAAAAAATGGTTAAGCACTTATTATTTCCACTTAATGGTATTTTAGCGATTTATGTAGAAAGGGCAAGGAAATGGAGCTATTATCCTGGACAAGCTTAGGCTGGTTGATTGTAATGGTAGTGGTCTACTGGTTGCTATCCTCCCCCGGTTATCGAGGGGCGTGGTTAGCCGTTAGTAATATAGGCCTATTAATTTACTATTATCCTCAACAAAGCTGGTACCTGTTGGGACTATCCCTACTTACCTTTGGTTTGGGGCGTTGGCTGGGGGGAGCGGGGCAAGGTAGAAAGTGGGCGTTAGCCCTGGCTTTGGTTTTAGTAGCCTTTTACCTGCTCTACACCAAGTACACCGTCTTTTTACTGCAAATCTGGAACCAGGCTCTGACGGCTTTGGGTAATCCCCTGACTTTTCGCTGGGAAAAGGTGGCCATACCTGTGGGCATTTCTTTTGTCACCTTTCGCTGGCTGCACTATGTGATTGACAGCTATCGCGGGGTGCGGGGCAGGGAGAGCCTCCTGCTCTTTTTGGCTTATTCCTTCTTTTGGCCCATGCTGACTTCCGGGCCTATTGAGCGCTGGCAGGATTTTGACCGCCAGGTGCGGGAGCAGACCCGGTGGCAGTGGGACTTGCTCTGGTCAGGGGGGAGCCGGATTTTGGTGGGGTTGGGGAAGAAGCTGCTCATTGCTGCTGCTTTGGCCCAACCGGCAGCCGCCCTGCAAACACCGGGAGTAGGGCCTGTTGGTTACTGGCTGGCAGCACATGCTTATGCCTGGCAACTATATGTGGACTTCTCCGGCTATACCGATATTGCGCTGGGAGCCGGCCGGCTGTTTGGCTTGAAACTGCAGGAGAACTTCGACTGGCCTTATCTCAGGGGCAATATCAGCTTGTTTTGGAAGCACTGGCACATGTCTTTGACCAGCTGGTTCAAGGATTATCTCTTCATTCCATTAGGCGGCAGCCGGGTGCCTTTTCGCCGGATACTTCTAAATACAGTTATCGTCATGCTGGTTACAGGTTTGTGGCATGGGGCGGGTTGGAATTTCCTGTTCTGGGGTGGACTGCATGCGGTAGCCTTAATTTTTTGGCGCCTGTACCGGCGCTATCTGGCGCCCTGGATACCTGAGCACTGGTTAGCGAGTCCTCTCTACCGGGGAGGGGCCGTCCTGCTGACTTATAGTTTTGTGGTACTGGCCTGGATACCGTTTACTACTTCCTTTGGCCAGGCTAAATTGGTGCTGACTACCATGTTTGGGGGCTGATTAAGGCAGTATCAGAGTTAGGTAGATGGTTGATTTTAGTGCTGAATTTGGGAGGATGACTTAAAATGCCGGTTTTAGTCAGGGAGGTTTTGGCAAGTTTATTCTGGTTGCTGGTGGTGTTAGGGGCGGTTTTGGGGACGACCCTGGGCCAAACCCAGTTTATTTATAATCAGTTTTAGTGAGGGGTCAATGATGAGGGAGAAAATACCGCTGAACCTGCGGATTGTGGCTCTGCTTTTAGTATGGCTGCTATTGGTGGACTGGGGGCTGAATGCTTATCTGGATCATAAGCTTATTAAGCAGCAGGAGTGGAGGATAAACAACCCGGACCTGAGTTCATTGCAGGCAGTTTTTGACCGCATAGCGGGAGCGTCCGGGACAGTGGTAGTTTGTCTGGGGGATTCGGAAATGTACGGCTCCAGTACCCCGCCGGGACAAACCATTCCGGCCTGCCTGAGCAAGATATTGCACCAACAGTATCCCGGCCGGAACATTACCGTATTTAACTTAGGGCTTAAAGGATTAAAGCCGGCAGAGGCTTATTTTGTTGTCCGCTACTTAGCCCGATTGCCTGTGGACATGCTGGTTTATAATGTCAGCAGTGGCTGGTTTACCTCTACTGAGGGGGTTAAATACCTGGCACTGGTCCAGCTGGCCGGCGCGGAACAGGAAGCAGCCCGCCGGGGCATCAAGGTACCGGCGGCAACCAGGGAGGAACAGCTAGGTGAATGGGTGGCCCAATATTGGGATTTTTACCGCTACCGTCAAGTAGTATCCCGGGATATGCTAGCCCTGCGGGAGAACATCGAGAGTCTGGCCGAACGGGTACAAAAGCCGGAGCAGTGGCGGGCAAAACGCCGGCAGTGTTTTATTTGACCCCGGCCAATTGGGAGCTGCTGGAGCAAAAGTATCAAATAAATTACCCCGTCTTGCGGGGTGACCAGTCAAAATTAATGGCTGCTGCCCGGGCCAAGGGAATTGTTTGCCTGGACTATACCCGTTTGGTGGACAGCCGCCGGTTCACGGATGAAATTCACCTGCAAGCTGCGGGAAACCGCCTGGTGGCGGAAAAGTTGGCCCAGGAGCTGGCCAATTATATCTTTATTGAGCCTTTTTAATAGGTTCCAGGCTGTTAGCCATACCATTTAAGACACCTTCTACTGTGGCCACTTTGTGGTCTAGTCTGTCTATTTCGGCTTTGTGGTGCCGATTAGCTTCGTACAAGGCACCAAGCCACTCATGGCTTTCTTCGATTTTAGGCTTAAGACTATATATTTCTTCAACTTGGGGTTTTAGTCCCTTGACATCAGATTCCAAACCATCTAATTTAGCCAGAATTTGTTTTAGAATTTTCTCCACTTTACTATTCCTCCAAAACGAATTTTTGTTTTTCCTAAACATGGAAGAAAGCCTTGGTGAATTATCGGTTTGAGTTTCAGTAGCTTCATTATATCACTAAAATCACCTGCCAACCAGTATCCATCCTTTGATACACTTACGCTCCCAACAACCCATGAGATTTTAAGCTCTAAGTGCGACTTAGTCTGCGTTATCTGCCCGATGATTTATGCAACAAAAGCAAGAAACCTCCTGGTGGGCAGGAGGTTTCCCTAATTTCCGGATATGGATTAATTTATAGCTCCAAGCCTTGGCAGCCGGGAAAC
>JAJZTU010000365.1 GCA_021848765.1 Bacillota bacterium | reverse complement strand
ACTAATTACTCATATAATTAGGGTAAGCATGGCAGCAAGGCTAATCGCTGTCAAATTTTTTGAAACCATTGTCAACTTAAGTAGTGGGCATTGGTTAACGATGGTTCGATAAGGGAAGAGGAGGCAGATTGGGATGATGAATTTGATTTTAGAAGTGGGTAACCGGATACTGGAGGGCGGTGAGCTTAGCTGGGAGGAGGCCCTGCAGCTCAGCCAGGCCCAGGGGAGCGATATCCAGTTACTAAGTGCAATGGCCGGAAAAGTCAGGGAAAAATATGTCGGTGACAAGGTAGACCTCTGTTCCATCATCAGTGCAAGAACAGGAAAGTGTTCCGAAGACTGTGCATTTTGCGCCCAGTCTGCCCATCACCATACCAATGTCAAACAACATGATTTCCTGGATGTCGAGGCTATTGTCTCCAGAGCCGTGGAAATGGAGAAGGCCGGAGCACACCATTTCGATATTGTCATTAGCGGTTTGGGAGTCCGGGAGGATGATGCAGATTTCGCCAAGATACTGGAGGCTTTTACAAGAATCAAAGCCGCAACAAAGCTCGATTTATGTGCCTGCCTGGGTACATTAACAGAAGGCGCTGCCAGAAAATTAAAGGATGTAGGTGTTACCCGTTACAATCATAATCTGGAGACAGCCAAAAGTTTTTTCCCGGAGATTGTCACTACCCACAGTTATGAAGAAAGGGTCAAAACTATCCGGATCGTTAAAGCAATGGGTATGGAAGTATGCTGCGGGGGAATCATTGGACTGGGGGAAACCCAGGAGCAGCGTATCGAGTTTGCCTTTACATTGAAGGAACTTGATGTGGATGCTGTTCCTATCAATGTCTTGAACCCTATAAAAGGGACCCGGCTGGAAGGCACACAACCATTGAATCCCATGGAAGTGCTGAAGAACTTTGCCCTGTTCCGGTTCATTCTGCCCAAGAAAAATATCCGCTACGCCGGGGGGCGGGAAGTAAACCTCAGGGACCTCCAGGCTTTAGGCTTAATGGCCGGTGTTAACGGAATGCTGGTTGGCAGCTACCTTACCACCAGCGGCCGGGATGTAAAAGAGGACCTGCAGATGATCAGGGACCTGGGCCTGCGGGTGTGAGGGAAATGTGTGGGCTGCATAACCCGGGTGTGAGAGAAATGACTGAATTGCACAGTATTCGCATGAGAGCTTCTCAGGGTGGTCCTCATGAACGCGGGGGAAAGCATATTTCGGGAGCGGAAAAAATCGGACAGGTGGAGGACCTACCCAGGCTGGCCGGGGAACTGGTGCGCCGGGCTTTGAGCCATCAGGCCGGAACCCCTGATCACATCAATATTACCGTAGAAAAGCTACCTCAGCAGGTGAAATACCTCGCTTCCCTGCCTGTGACTACCATCGCGGTGCAAAATCCCCAGGAGGGCGGGGAAGCGGCCCGGAGGATATTGTTGACAATGGGAATTGCCCCGAAGGTGATTGAGCAAGCACTGGCGCTGCTGGAAAAGGGGCCGGCTCCCGGTGGTGGGACCATGCGGGGGGCCTTATTGCTGGATGCGGTTACAGGGGAACGCTTGGAGCAAGACCCCCGGCGGGGTATCCGGGTGAGCCGGATGGATTTGACCGGTGGAGCTGCGCAACAGCTTGAGGAAAGTCTGGCCCGTAGCGGTCTTGCCGGGACTCGAATCCGGGAGGCTTTGGTATTGGCCAGTAAAGTTGCCGCTCATCCCGGGGTAATTGCAGAACTGTGCTACTCTGACAACCCGGATTACCAAGCCGGGTATGTGGCCGGGGCAGCTGTGGGGTATGTGCGTTTTCCATTCCTGAAGCCACCGGGGGCCAAAGGGGGCAGGGTATTTTTTCTCTCTCCGGGCACCGACATAGCGGAACTCGAGTGCTATTTGACCCGGGAACCGGTGCTGGTAGACAGTATTGGCCCCATAAACCCGGTTATAAACCTATGACTAGTTGGAATTGCGGAGCCGGGGCGAAGTGGACACCCCATTCCCTCCCGACCCCAAGCAAGAATTGGACGGAGACATAGAATGGAGGGTGTAAATAAACATGGAAGAAACAGTTTTAAGTATAGAAGAAAAGGATAAACGCTATGTCTGGCACCCTTTTACCCAGATGAAGGACTGGGAAAGAGAGGAGCAGGTGGTTATCGAGAGCGGGCAGGGAATCAAGCTGACCGACAACAAGGGCAGGGAATATTTTGACGGGGTATCCTCCTTGTGGGTTAATGTGCACGGCCACCGGAAAAGGGAAATTGACCGGGCAATAATTGCTCAACTGGGAAAAATTGCCCATTCCACTTTTTTGGGCTTAACCAATATTCCGGCGGTTGAGTTGGCTGAGCGTCTGGTGAAGATGGCACCGGAAGGCTTAACCAGGGTCTTTTATTCTGACAGCGGCTCTGAAGCAGTGGAAATTGCCCTGAAAATGGCCTACCAGTACTGGCAGCAGAAAGACCGGCCGGTCCCTGAAAAAAAGCAATTTCTCACCCTGACCAATGCCTATCACGGTGACACCATTGGATCGGTAAGTGTGGGCGGGATGGACCTGTTCCACAGCGCCTACAAATCCCTGCTGTTTCCAACTGTTCAGGTGCCCTCACCCTATTGCTACCGCTGTCCCTACGACAGAGAGCAAACACAATGTGCTCTGGAGTGTTTAGGCCAGGTAGAAAAGGTGATGGCGGAGAGGCATGGGGAGATTGCCGCCATGATAGTGGAGCCCCTGGTACAGGGAGCGGCCGGCATGCTGACCAGCCCTCCCGGGTTTTTAAAAGGTGTGAGGGAATTATGCAGTCGTTACAATATACTGCTGATTGCCGACGAGGTAGCAACAGGCTTCGG
>JAJZTU010000048.1 GCA_021848765.1 Bacillota bacterium | reverse complement strand
TGAGGTCTACCGTGAGGCCGGTTCCATGTATGGAGCAATCCTGCAGGGACAGAGGTTCGGAAAGTTTTTTATCACTTTAAGCTTTTTGGTTTTGTACCTGTCCCTGTTTCAGATAGTAAAAAAGGCCTCCATGACCATAGAACAACAGGATCAGGCCCTGCACTCGCTTACGGGCCGCCTTGATGATACCTTAAAGAGCCAGGAACAAAGTCATGTGGGGACAATCAAGGCCTTAATGGTAGCCCTGGATGCGAAGGATAAATATACTGCCGGTCACTGCAGCAGGGTTACTGACTATGCTATGCTGCTTGGGAAGGCGATGGGGCTTTCCGAGGACAGGATAACTGTTCTGGAGGAAGCTTCGCTGTTCCATGACATCGGTAAAATCGGGGTTCCTGAAGTGATTTTAAATAAGAAGGATTCTTTGGGTAATGATGAGTTCGAAGTAATAAAAAAGCACTCTGCCATTGGGGCGGATATTCTTGCTTCTATCAGCGCCTTTAGAGACCATGTCAATATCGTGCGGCATCATCACGAGAGGTGGGATGGCCGGGGATATCCCGACCAGTTGAAGGGGGAGGAAATTCCCCTGGAGGCCAGGATATTGGCTATTGCTGATACCTATGATGCAATGACCAGTGACCGGCCCTACCGTTCCCGGATGTCTAAGGAAAAAGCAGTGACCATCATCAGGGAGTGCACAGGCAGCCAGTTTGATCCCGAGATGGCCAGAAAGTTTTTGGAAGTACTAGCCTAAAAGTTAATTTACCTGTGAGTTAAATCACAGTAAAAAGGTGGAAGGCATAATAGCTTTCCACCTTTGTTTAGGATAAACTAAGTTTAGTATACTTGAGGAGTGGACAGAAAAAGGGGGAGTGTCCGGTGATTACCAGCATGGAGCAACTGCGGCGCGCTTTTGAAAAACAAGGATATATCGGGGAAGATGAGATTATCGTTACAGTGTTTTTGGCCCTTAAACTGGGTAAGCCTCTGCTCATAGAGGGGGCCCCGGGGGTGGGGAAAACTGAGATTGCCAAGGTCCTGGCCAATATTCACAATACAGAACTCATCCGCCTGCAGTGCTATGAAGGCTTGGATGAAAATAAGGCCCTTTATGAATGGAATTACCAGCGCCAGCTGATTAGAATCCAGGTGGCCAGGGAAGGCCAAGATGGTTGCTCCGTCGAGGACGACCTTTTCTCAGACCAGTACCTCCTGGAGCGCCCCCTCCTGAAAGCCATCCGTTCCGACCATGTCTCTGTGCTTCTGGTAGACGAGATTGATAAATGTGACGAGGAATTTGAGGCTTTCCTGTTTGAAGTCCTCTCTGATTTTCAGGTTTCCATACCGGAACTGGGGACGCTAAAAGCTAAGCATATTCCAATCGTGGTTTTGACCAGCAATGGTGAGCGGGAATTATCTGATGGCTTGAAGCGCCGGTGCGCCTACCTTTATATTAATTACCCCGGCACTGACAAGGAAATTCAAATTATCAAGACCAAGGTACCTAAAGTGAGTGAGCGCCTGGCTGAGGAGTTGGCCCGGGCCATGTACTACCTGCGCCACAATGTCGACCTGAAGAAAAAGCCCTCCATTGCTGAAACTCTGGACTGGGCCCGGGCGCTCCTGATGATGGAGGCAGACCGCCTGAGTCCTGAGCTTATTGAGCAGACCCTGAACCTGATCCTTAAAAACAAGGAAGACCTGGATGTCTTCCGGGATACATGTGGAGCAAATAAGCTGGCAGCAGTCAGTAAGCATGCTTAGGGCCGCTGATGTGGATAATCCGGGCGAGGAGGTGCCCCTGTGAGCGAAAGTATCAACAAACTGGAAAATATCTTCGAGCACCACTTGGTGAGGTTTTTCCACATTTTGCGCCAGATGGGGGTGCGGGTTAGTTCTGCCGAGGCTATTGATGCCCTAAACGGTCTTCTACTCACTGACTTGATGGACCGTGCCATGGTAAAAACGGCGCTCCGGGCCACCCTTTGTAAGGATCAGGAGGCCCAAAGGATTTTCGGCCAGGCATTTGATTCCTATTTTGTACCCTGGGATGAGAAACGCCTGAGGCTTCAGGAGTTTCAAAAGCAGAAGGAGGAACAGGAAGCTCTGCTGGAACAGGCGGAAGCCGAACTGGTCTTTGCAGGGCCGGAGGAAGCAGGAGGCGATTCAGGGGCCTGGGAGATTAAAGTGGATCTCACTGACGAACAAAAAGATACCTACACCAAGCTTCCTGAAGAGGAAAAACAAAAAATCAGGGACTTCCTGAAACATCATCAGGCCGGCAATCAAATTGTAGACCCCAATGACCTTATGAGCAGTGTGGTGCGCAGTCAGCTCAATTTCTGGAAAAGAAAGCTTGCTCAATTGGAAGAGGAAAAAGCAGAACGGAAAAAGCAGCGGCTGCTTCAACCCCGTTATACGGGGGAAGATGAGTTGGACGAGGTCCTGGAACATATAGTGGAAAACATTATAGGCGATGAATCCATTCTCCACGAGGATATGCGCAATATTGCCGACAAAGATCTGCCCAGGGTTTCCCTGGTAATTCACAAACTGGCCAAAAAGCTGGCCACCAGGATATCCCGGCGCTACCGCCAGAGCCAAAAACGCCAAAAGGTAGACCTTCGCCGGACTATCCGGCATAATATCCGCTTTGGCGGAACAATGTTAAACTTAAAATATAAGACCAAGAAAATTGACCGCCCCAAACTGCTCCTTATTTGTGACGTATCCGGTTCTATGGCCCGCTATGCTGCCTTTGTCCTGCAATTTATCTACGGCCTCTCCAGTGCAGCCCAAAGCATCGAAAGTTTTGTCTTTGCCGAGGATGTGGAAAGAGTTACCCCTTACTTTGGCGGACCTATCAACTTTGAACAGACTATGACCAGGGTGATGAACGAGAGCCAGGTCTGGGGTAAGGGGACCAACCTCGGGGAATCCTTAAAGCGCCTCTGGCACCGCCATCCGGGAGTATTCACCGGTGATACCGTCGTTATCATAGTTAGTGACGCTAAAACTGTAGCCATAGAGAAAGCAGAATTCTATCTGGCTAAAATGGCCGGTAAGGTCAAGGATATTCTCTGGCTCAATACCCTCCCCAAGCAGGAATGGAACTCCCTGATGCAAGTCCGGCGGCTTATGCGGTACTGCAGAATGCACGAATGCTACACTCTGGCCCACCTGGAGAAAGTCATGAGGCTTTTGAGTCTGACTTAATGCAGCATAGCACTTAATGCAACGTAGCAATTGACAATCCCCCGAAAATTCAGTAAACTAAAGCTAACATTTGATAACCGTTCCGAATAAGAAGGGGATGTGCTATGACAAAGGCCACGCGCATGACCAAACAAAAACGGGTTATCCTGGATGTCCTCAAAAGTACCAAGTCTCATCCCCCTGCGGACTGGATTTATATGCAGGCGCGCAAGGAACTGCCCAATCTGAGCTTAGGAACTGTATACCGGAACCTGAATATTTTAAAAGATATGGGCGAAATTCTGGAATTAAACTACGGAAGCACGCTGAGCCGTTATGACGGTAATCCTCAGGAGCACTACCATTTTGTTTGTGAAAAATGTGGAGCGGTATTGGATGTAGACATTCCTATTCAGAAGGAACTGGATATGCTGGCAGCTCAAGCGCTTGAGACCGAAATTAAGCATCACCGTTTGGAGTTTTACGGGACCTGCCGGAAATGTAAAGCTGCAGGACCACAAAGCTAAGGAGTTATTAGCTTAAAAAACGTTATGCCAAGGAGTTGCAAAGACATAATAAAGCCGGGAAATAGGTTTCGCCTATCCCCGGCTTTTTGTTTACTTTTGGGTGCATAGGTTTTCCCGGTTTACTTTTTAGTATTCAATTGCAAAACTCGGAACGCAAATAATTGCACTCTTGCGCAAATAATTGCGCGCAGATTATTGCAATAATCAATTTCGGATTAATGACTGGCGGTCGTGCTGGAATTCACAATTACCGTTTGCCGCAAAATTCGACCTTTAAACGAAAAATAACTACAGTTCACAGATGTTGTCAGAAAACTTTACTGAAAATTTTCACTAATGGCATAATTATTGCAATTTGTTTCCAGGGTATGCGGTTATTTAAATGAATTATACAAAGGAGGATAAGCAAAATGAAGATGTTCGAGTTCATGGCCAAAGATATTTTCGGCCAAAACGGCATTCCTGTTCCACAGGGCCGTGTTGCTTACAGTGCGGACGAGGCTGCCCAGGTTGCCAGGGAAATCGGCGGACCGGTGGTGATTAAGTCCCAGGTGCTTACCGGTGGGCGGGGTAAGGCCGGGGGCATCAAGTTCGCAGATACTCCTGAGGAAGCTAAACAGGCTGCTGAGGTTTTGCTCCAGAGTGAAATCCGCGGCCTTAAAATAGAGCAGGTTTTGGTTGTTGAAAAAATCAAGATTGAAAAGGAAATCTATGTGGCCATCGCCCTGGATGGCGCTGCCAGAAAGCCTCTGGTAATTGCTTCAACCCATGGCGGCATGGACATAGAGGAAGTCCCTGAAGAGCATCTGGTCAAATACTATCTGGATATTAATATTGGGATCATGCCCTATGTTTCCCGGGAGATTACCCGTCAAATGGGAGTCCGGGGTGAGATAGCCAAGCAAATTCAGGGTGTGCTCCAAAAAATGTGGCAGGTGTTTAAGGCCTATGATGCCGAACTGGCGGAGATTAACCCCCTGGTGATCAGCGGTGATAAAATCATTGCTGCTGACGGTAAGATGACCGTTGACGATGAGGCTGACTTCCGGTGGCCCCAAGGCACTCCCTATGTGGAAGAGCGCACTGAGGTGGAAAAGAAAGCTCACGAACTGGGCATTTCCTATGTGGAATTAGACGGTGATATTGGGGTAATGGCCAATGGCGCCGGAATTACCATGGCCACTCTGGATATCATCCAGCACTTTGGCGGGGCGGCAAAGAACTTTATGGATGCCGGAGGCGGGTCCAGCATGGAAGCTACCGCAAAAGCTCTGGAAATCCTCATTTCCACCAAGCCCAAGGCTATCCTGGCCAATATTTTCGGGGGAATCACCCGCTGTGACGATGTAGCCATGGCCTTTGCCAAGGTCAAGGAAAGCATAGGGATTCCTGTCCCTGTAGTCATCCGCCTGGTGGGCACTAACCAGGATGAAGGGGTACGGATTTTGAAAGAAATTGGTATTGATGCCTATAGTAGAGTAGATGAAGCTGTGGCCAAAGCTGTAGAATTGGCCCGGCAGGCGTAGGGGGGAGAGAAACAATGGCAGTTATAATTGATGAAAATACTCGCGTAATAGTTCAAGGGGCTACCGGTAAACAGGGCAGCTTTCATCTCGGCCAAATGGTAGCATATGGCTCCAAGGTGGTTGGTGGTATTTCACCGGGAAAAGGTGGACAAGAAGTCGAAGGAGTACCTGTTTTCGACACTGTGGCTGAAGCAGTAGAGAAAGTTCGTCCTGATGCCTCCATTATCTTCATTCCTTCCCAGGGTGTCAAGGATGCTGCTTTTGAGGCAATTGACGCCGGAATTAAAACTGTAGTAATCATCACCGAGCACGTACCGGTTCATGATGAAATGGCCATTATGGCTTTAGCCAAGGAACGGGGTACAATCGTCCTGGGTCCCAATACCTTTGGGATTGTTTCTCCCGGTAAATGTAAAATGGGTATTATGCCCAATGCGGTGTTCAACACGCCTGGTAACGTAGGGGTTGTAGCCCGCAGCGGGACCTTAAGTTACGAAATTGTCTTTAACCTCAGCAATGCCGGGGTGGGCCAGTCCACTGTAGTTGGTTTGGGTGGTGACCGGGTGGTAGGTCTCAGCTTTGTTGATGTGCTGAAAATGTTTGAAGCTGATCCCGGGACTGAGGCAGTGGTTTTGGTAGGGGAAATCGGTGGTAATGCTGAGGAAGTGGCATCTCAGTATATCAAAGAAATGACTAAACCGGTAGTAGCCTTCCTGGCCGGTAAAAGCGCTCCTCCCGGAAAACGGATGGGTCATGCCGGAGCTATCATCGAGCGGGGTAAAGGGACCTTCGCCAGTAAGGCAGAGGCCCTGACTGCTGCAGGCGCCAAGGTTGCCGGACTGCCCTGGCAGGTACCGCAACTGATTCAGGAGTCCTTAGGCCGGAAGTAATGCCCGGCGGTCAATAAATAAGTCCGGCCAAAGTGTGGCCAAAGGGTGTTCGTAGCCTAATAGAGGGGAGTGTATCAAGTGAGCAAGGAAAAACTGGATAAGATTGCCCAGTCCAAAAAGGAATGGAACGAAAAACTGGAAAGCAAGGTTCTAAGCAGATTTCCTGAGCGTAAAAGCCAATTCAAGACCCATTCGGAAATCCCTGTCCAGCGCCTGTATACCCCTGACGATGTCGCCGGCCTGGATTATGGGACTGATCTTGGTTTGCCCGGTGAGTATCCCTTTACCAGGGGTGTCCAGCCTACTATGTACCGCGGGCGTTTTTGGACCATGCGCCAGTACGCCGGATTTGGTACTGCGGAAGAAACCAATACCCGGTTCAAATATCTGCTGGAACAGGGCCAGACCGGCTTAAGCTGTGCCTTTGACCTGCCTACCCAGATCGGTTATGACTCCGACCACGCCCTGGCCCAGGGTGAAGTGGGCAAGGTAGGGGTGGCAATTGACTCTTTGGAAGATATGGAGACCTTGTTGAACGGGATTCCTCTTGACAAGGTAAGTACCTCCATGACTATCAATGCCCCTGCTGCTGTCCTCCTTTCCATGTATATTGCTGTGGGGGAAAAGCAGGGTGTGCCTTCTGCTAAGCTGTCCGGCACCATTCAAAATGATATTCTCAAGGAATACATGGCCCGGGGCACATATATTTTTCCCCCGGCCCCATCCATGCGGCTGATTACTGATATTTTCGGGTTCTGTGCCCAAAATGTGCCTGACTGGAACACCATTAGCATCAGTGGTTACCACATCCGGGAAGCAGGCTCTACTGCCGTGCAAGAGGTGGCCTTTACTCTGGCTGACGGTATTGCCTATGTAGATGCAGCTATCAAGGCCGGGCTAAATGTGGATGACTTTGCTCCGCGGCTCTCTTTCTTCTTTAATGCCCATTCCAACTTCTTTGAGGAAGTTGCTAAATTCCGGGCTGCCCGCCGCCTCTGGGCCAAGATTATGAAGGAACGCTTCGGAGCCAAGAACCCCAAGTCCTGGATGCTGCGCTTCCACACCCAGACCGCCGGCTGTACACTCACTGCCCAGCAGCCTGATGTAAATATCATGCGGGTTGCTTACCAGGCGATGAGCGCTGTCCTCGGTGGGACCCAGTCCCTGCACACTAACTCCCGGGATGAGGCCCTGGCATTGCCTACTGAGGCTTCTGCCCTCATTGCCCTGCGGACCCAGCAGGTTATTGCCTATGAAACTGATGTTGTGGATACTGTTGATCCCCTGGCCGGTTCTTACTATATAGAGTCCCTTACCAATGAGATTGAAACCAAGGCCCTGGAATACATCAACAAGATTGAAGAATTGGGCGGAGCTGTCCGGGCTATTGAAAGAGGCTACCAGCAGAAGGAAATCCAGGAGAGCGCCTTTAAATACCAGATGGAAATCGAGTCCAATGAGCGGATTGTGGTGGGTGTTAATCTGTTCACTCTCAAGGAGGAGCCGGGTAGGGAAATCCTGCGGGTTGACCCCTCTGTGGAAATCAACCAGCGCAAGAAACTGGCTGCGCTGAAGGAGAAGCGGGACAACCTGAGGGTTAACCAGGTTTTGGCCACCCTGAAAACGACTGCCCAAGGCACCGGGAATCTGGTTCCGGTTATTCTGGAGGCAGTCAAGGGTTATGCAACCCTGGGCGAAATTTGCGGGGTATTGCGTGAGGTCTTTGGGGAACACCAACAGGAATCATTATTCTAAAGGTGTTATAAGGGGGGAATTATTGTGGGTCAGAAGCCAATTCGGGTATTGATTGCCAAGCCGGGGTTAGACGGTCATGACAGGGGAGCGAAGGTTATCGCTCAGGCTCTGCGCAATGCCGGGATGGAAGTGGTGTATACCGGTTTGCGCCAGACTCCGGAACAGATTGTAGAGACAGCTATTCAGGAAGATGTACAGGTTATTGGGTTGAGCTGTCTGTCCGGGGCTCATAATCACTTGTTTCCGCGGGTTATGGAACTCCTGAAGAACCAAAATATAGAGGATATTTTAGTCGTGGGCGGGGGAGTTATTCCGGACGAGGATATTCCCTTCCTGAAGGATGCCGGGGTTGCCGAGATTTTTACTCCCGGTACGCCCACCACAGCGACCATTGACTTCATTCGCAGCCGGGCAGGAGGTGTGTAGCAGGTGATTACCAAGGTAGACCACATCGGTATTGCTGTGAAAAGTATTGATGAGGCCCTGAAGCTTTATCAGGATATTCTGGGGCTTAAACTGGTGGAGACTGAGGTGGTGGAAGAGCAGAAGGTAAAAGTAGCCTTCCTGCCGGTAGGTGACAGTGAGATAGAATTACTGGAATCCACTACTCCTGACGGCCCGGTAGCCAAGTTTATCGAAGCTAAGGGAGAGGGTATTCAGCATATTGCCTTCCGGGTTAATAATATTGAACAGGCCCTGGCAGACCTGAAAGCCAAGGGTGTACGCCTTATTGACGAAAAGCCCAGGAGGGGAGCGGGCGGAGCGAAAATTGCCTTTCTCCACCCCAAGGGCACTCACGGGACTTTGATTGAGCTGTGTGAGAGAGAGTAGTAATGGCAATCATAAAATTTAAGTAAGAAAAGGGGCAGGGGAAGTATGGCAATACATGAAAAGTTACAAGATATGGCCTCTCGCCGGGAAAAATTCAAACAAGGCGGCGGAGAACGCCGGATCCAGCGCCAGCACATGGCCGGCAAAATGACTGCCCGGGAGCGGGTTGAGCTGCTTTTGGATCCCGGCAGTTTTGTAGAAACTGATATGTTTGTCCAGGGTGAGGCCCCTGATTTTGGGAAGGCTGATGATGTCCAACTGGGTGAAGGAGTCGTTACCGGCTATGGTACGGTTAACGGCCGCCTGGTCTATGTGTTCTCCCAGGACTTTACCGTTTACGGCGGCGCTTTGGGTGAACTGCACTCCCTGAAAATCTGCAAGATTATGGATATGGCCACCAAGGCCGGGGCCCCGGTTATCGGCCTTAATGACTCAGGCGGAGCCCGGATTCACGAAGGGGTTATGTCCCTGAGCGCTTATGGTAATATCTTCTACCGTAATACCCTTTCTTCCGGAGTTATCCCCCAGATTTCCGCTATCATGGGGCCCTGTGCCGGCGGGGCGGTATATTCGCCGGCTATCACTGACTTCATCTTCATGGTAGCTGATACCAGCCAGATGTTTATTACCGGACCTCAGGTCATCAGGACTGTAACCGGTGAGGACGTGTCCACTGAGGCCCTGGGGGGAGCTATGACCCACAACCATGTGAGCGGTGTGGCCAGCTTTATCGCTCAAAACGAAGAGGAATGCATTTTAAATATCCGCAGGCTGTTGAGCTATATTCCTCAGAACAACTGTGAAGAAGCCCCCAGGACTGAATCCCGGGAGCCCTTTGTCCGGAGCGAGGATATTCTAAAGATTGTTCCTACCGAACCCAACAAACAGTATGATGTCCGGGATGTAATCCATGCAGTGGTGGACGGCGGGGAGTTCTTTGAGGTTCACCCTTATTTTGCCGAGAACTGCGTGGTAGGCTTTGCCCGGATTGATGGAAGGTCTGTGGGTATTGTAGCCAACCAGCCCAGGGTGCTGGCCGGCTGCCTGGATATCAACAGTGGTGATAAAATTGCCCGCTTTGTGCGGTTCTGTGATGCCTTTAATATTCCCTTGATTACCCTGGTGGATGTCCCAGGATTCTTGCCTGGTACTTCCCAGGAATACGGTGGAATTATCCGCCACGGGGCCAAGATTCTCTATGCATATTCTGAGGCCACTGTGCCCAAGATAACCCTAATCCTGCGCAAAGCCTACGGCGGCGCCTATGTTGCTATGTGCAGCCGTTCCCTGGGGGCTGATGTGGCCCTGGCCTGGCCGACTGCTGAGATTGCGGTTATGGGTCCTGACGGCGCTGCTAACATCATCTTTAAGGATGAGATCAATAATGCTGTTAACCCCGCTGAAGTACGGGCTAAGCGGACCGCTGAATACAGGGAGAAGTTCGCTAATCCCTATGTGGCTTGTTCCAAAGGTATGGTTGACGATGTCGTTGATCCCCGGGACACCCGGCACCGCCTGATTCAAAGCCTGCAGATGCTGGCTAACAAACGTGATACCCGCCCCACCAAAAAACACGGAAACATTCCGCTGTAAATCGCAGTAAATCAGGAAGGGGTGAGGTTGCAAGTGTTCAAAAAGATATTGATAGCCAACCGGGGGGAGATTGCTGTCCGGATTATCCGGGCTTGTAAGGAACTGGACATTAAGTCAGTTGCCATATATTCCGAAGTTGACAAGGAGTCCATGCATGTACAACTGGCCGATGAGGCGGTCTGCATCGGAGCTCCCCGCAGCTACCTGGAGAAAGAAACTATCATCAGGGTAGCCAAGGAAACCGGGGCAGAGGCCATTCATCCAGGTTTTGGCTTCCTCTCCGAAAATGCCGGTTTTGCACGCCAGTGTACAGATGCAGGGATTGTTTTCATCGGGCCTTCGCCGGAGGCCATTGAGTCTATGGGCGATAAGTCCGTTGCCCGGGAGACCATGCTCAAGGCTGCGGTACCTGTGGTTCCCGGAAGTGATACTATCCTGGAAAATGATGAGGATGCCAACAAGATTGCTGTGAGCATCGGTTATCCTGTCCTCATCAAGGCTTCCGCCGGTGGTGGCGGCCGGGGCATGCGGATTGCCAATAACCGGGGAGAAATCCTGGATGCGGTCAGGGCTGCACGCTCTGAAGCCCAGTCCGCCTTTGGTAATTCTGAGGTTTATATTGAAAAATACCTGGACAACTGCCGGCACGTAGAGTTCCAGATTTTGGCCGATAATCACGGTAATGCGGTGTACCTGGGTGAGCGGGACTGCTCTGTGCAGCGCCGCAACCAGAAGCTGATTGAGGAAGCTCCCTCACCGGCTTTGTCCCCCCGCTTGCGGCAAATCATGGGGGAAGTGGCTGTAGCTGCAGCCAAGGCGGTTAATTACTCCGGCGCCGGTACGGTAGAGTTCCTGCTAACTACTTACGGGGAATTTTATTTCATGGAAATGAACACCCGGATCCAGGTAGAGCACCCGGTTACCGAGTTGATTACCGGTATTGATTTGATTAAAGAACAAATCAGGGTGGCCGCCAATGAGCCCCTGGGTTATGAGCAGAAGGATATTGTTATCCGGGGCCATGCCATTGAGTGCCGGATTAATGCTGAAGATCCTTACATGAATTTCATGCCCAATCCCGGGACCATTACTGCTTATCGTGCTCCCGGCGGTTTTGGGGTTCGTCTGGATAGCGCTGCTTATGCGGGGTATACTATCACTCCATATTATGACTCCATGATTGGCAAGCTGATTGTTTGGGCCAAGGACCGGGATGAGGCCATTGCCCGGATGCGCCGCTGCCTCCAGGAGTTTTTGATTGAGGGTGTGGAGACCACCATTCCCTTCCACCTCCATGTGTTAAAGAACAAGTACTTCCAGAAGGGTGATGTTTATACCAACTTCATTGCCAAGCGCCTGGAGCCCTTTGTCAGGGAAGAGGAACAGGTAGAAGAGGAAGTACAAGACCAGGCTGCCCCTTGTGAAGTTAAGTCCGTCCCAGAGCCTGCCGGGGCCGGGAGTAATCTTGCTGAGACCGCTACAACTGAGTGGGCTGCCCCCGAGGTTAAGCTGGCCCCGGCGGATGAGGCTATTCCGCCGGAAATCCTGGCCGTGATTACGGCTGCTGTTGATGCCATGGGAGATGGGGATTATCGTATTGCCGGGATACGCAAGGTTAGCGGGGAGCCGGCTATAGGGATTAGCCCCTGGCGGCTGCTGGGTCTGAATAATTTAATGCTGAGCAGAATGATGAAGTAAATAAATAGGGGGAGTTAACAGTGAAGAAACTTCGTGTGACAATCAATGGGCTTGCTTATGACGTTCAGGTAGAAGAGCTCCCTGCAGAAGGAGTAACCGCTCCTGCTTCAATTCAGCGGACTTCTGAGGCTGCGGCCGTACGCCCGGCAGCAGCACCTCAGGCTGTTCCTGCGGCGCCTGCTAAGGCTGCTGCCACTGGCGGAAGCGGGGACGTTGCGGCTCCTATGCCCGGGGTGATTAAGGCAGTGAAGGTCAAGGCCGGGGATAAGGTCAAGGCCGGAGATGTAGTGATTGTCCTGGAAGCAATGAAAATGGAGAATGAGATTTCCACGAAGAAGGCCGGTAAAGTTAAAGAGGTCAAGGTTACCGAAGGTCAGACCGTAGGCATGGGCGAGGTTATGGTAGTAATCGCATGAGGGATAGACAAATGAGAAAAGGCAGCTGAAGCTTGTGGCTTTGGCTGCCTTTTTTCTTTGTCTGTAACTCCTGAAACGCTGTATGAAAACAGCGTTTTTCTCTTGGGTGTCGAAAATTAATTAATTGCAGCATATTGGCATAAAGGACCGAACGCTATCTAGAGTATCGTTCGACAGAATAAGGCCCTTGAGTATCAAGGGCTAGATAATTTGCACAAGGCTCAAATATAAGCAATTCGACCATTTTTACATAAAATAGGACAAAAAACAACAATAAGCCAAAAATAACAAAAAATAAAATTAGCGGAAACTGTTGAAATATGTGGAATTAAATGGTATTATTGAAGTGGCCACATTATTCCAGCCGGCGGAATTTTGAAGGCTATATAAAATTAAGGAGGTTTTTTGGATGATCAAAAGGGTTTTAATATTTACCTTGGCTATTCTAGTTTTAATGCCTACTTTAGTAGCCAATGCCCTCGTACAACCCTCCGAACAAGTGACCCACCAGGAAGCCAGTAGGGTGGCTAAAGACTACTTGAGAAATGAAGGTAGGAATTTAACACCTGAATGGAACAGTGTTCAGACTGAGGAACCCGTACTCTATTACGATAATAATGGTAATCCCGATTCTTTTATCGTTCCATTAAAGAAAAAAGGGGTTGAAGTTGGTTTCATAACTGTCAGTGCTAGTAAAGAGTACTATCCTGTAAAAGAGGCGGTAGAGACGGCTCCATTACATTTAAAAGTTAATAAGGTTATAAAGTCTATCGAGAATATTCTTCCTGTAAATCAAAAGGTAGGGAATATTCAATTTATTCACGATGGCGCTTTAGAATACTTGGCTAAGGCCGAAATATTGGAGGGTAAGGTAGTTAAAGGAGTCAGGTATTTTGACTTAATGACTGATAAGGTTTTGCCTGAAAAGTATACCCCCGTTTCGAAGAAGGGAATCCCCGAGGATCAGACTAATGTTAAAAAAGTTTGGGGAAAAATATTAGACCCCGTTGTTACCATTCAATCGGTTCATATTGAACCAGGGACTGGAGCTACCTATAGCGATGATATTACTGATCTCCCATCATATATACAAGGTTCCTATAACGACTGTGGACCTACCTCGGGCGCAATGGTTTTGGGATGGTGGGATATACACGGGTATACTCAACTTCAAGCGGATAGTGACCGGGCAACGGGAGTTCAATTAAGGGATGCACTTTATACTGCTATGGGTACCGGATGGGACGGTACAGGAGTTTATGGTTACAAAAATGGGATTTCAAGTTATTGGCAAAGTAAAGTGGGGACCACACCGACTACTAGTTCTGCAAACTGGTCTTCAGGTTATACCACGGTTTGGAATTTAGGTATAACGGAATTAGGTGCAGGAAGACCTGTCGGAATGTTAATTGGAAGTACAAAATACGGTGATAATTTAGCCTATAATTATCACTGGGTAGCTGGAAGAAAGTTCTATGATGGCGGTCAAGGTAATAGATTTGTAAAAGTTAATGATGGGGCTGGTTATACAGCTTCTTTAAACTTTGATGATTATTGGGCCGCCAAGGATGACATAGCTTTTGTAAGTGCAAGACCGTAAGGCTATAATAAGAACTAACCCACTTAATTTAGGTTAGTTCTTAGTTTTTCTTCTGAGGAGGTATTTTATGGATAGGATATTAGTTTTTGGATTAATTGCGGCTATCTTTACTACCCAATTAGTAGGATGTAATCAGGAGTATCGACAGCCCACTTTCAAGGATGGGCAAAAAATTGTAATTTTAAATTCTAAAGATGAAGTAGTAGCTGAAATAACCGATCAAAAGGAAATTAAGCAGATTACTAAAAGCTTCAGGGAATCAAAGAGTATTTCCACAAGCTTTGCTAATAAACCTGCTCTACCCGGAAATCTTCAGGAATGGTTAAAGACTAAAGTTTATAAAGTTAGGTTTTATAATAAGAATATTAGCGAACCCGAGGGAGTTGCAATAGATAACGATTTTAATTTCTTTTGGTTTGGACCTTATTATTATAGACCATCGGATGAACTTAAAAAAGCTTTAAGCCCATATATAAAGTAATTGAGCCTTTTTAAAAAAATTTTTCATCTGGGGACAGGAAAGCCACAAGGGTTTTATAGTTTTTTCGCATTATTGTTCAAACAAAATTGTGAAGGTCTGACCGTTAAGGTGTCATCCGATACAATAGGGCACCTGTACCTTGGCTGTGCTTAACTTTTCTTAAAGCGTTAACCAGTTTCTCTTTTACTTACAGACATTTTGCGCTGACTTGATCTTTTTAACCACATCATAAACAAATTTGGCTGTAATTCCCCAGATCACTTCATTTTGTACCTGGTAGACCAGAACATTGTGTTTTCCAATCCCCCAGGGGCGTGTGTACATTTCCGGTAAGCCTAGCTGCCTGGCAGGAAACAAATTAATTTCCTCCCCGGTCTCTCCGTCGATATACGAAGGATGAAATTTAATATTAATATTATACTTGTCCGGCTCGGTTTTCTCAAAATAAGCTACCGGTACTGTGAAAACATACTCGACTTCACTTGAATTAATAGTCATTTCGTCTATACTGGTAATGTGGGTAACCCCTAAACAAGCGTCTATAGTAAGCCCTGTTGGATGAACAAGGGTGTCCAAAACCCCGATAATTGTAATTTTGTTTTCCGGAATGCCTAGTTCTTCTATTGTTTCCCGGATAGCAGTCTCTTCAAAGGTTTTATCTTTCCCGGGGTCGAAGATACCACCCGGGAAACTGACTTCGCCACCTTGCCTGATTTGGGAGTTCCGTTTTTGGAATACAAAATGATATTCCCCGTTAATTAACATAAGTAGTACCAAAATAGCTGTATTACAATATTCTGCTTTGCCAAGAATTCCGGGTGTTGCGGGTAGAATTTGTTTTAGGTGTTCCAGTTGCTGCACTTTCATCGCTATACTGCTCCTTAGGGGGATATTTTTCGTCCCTGTTTGATAACTTATTATATCTCACCCGGCTTAAACAAGTAAATGCTAAATGTCCCAAGAACTAAACGGGTAAGGAGTGCCAGGAAAGTATGGACCGACAAAGTAAAACTGATGAAGCCGGCATGGTGAGCAAAGGAGCCCGTGCCGGCCAGAGATCGG